>NZ_RCOD01000085.1:0-102250 GCF_004307505.1 Pseudomonas sp. Sample_11 | reverse complement strand
CCTCCGGAGCCGCCCCGGCCGGCAGGCAGGATACCGAGCATCTGGCAGACAAACACCGTCACGATGAACAACATCACCAGAAACATGAACAGCGCCGGGTGCCGCGAGATGAAATCATCCGCCGGGTCGCCGCTGGATTCGTACACGGTGGACGGCTCATCGAGCGGATTGCCACCGAGCACCACCAACATCGCCGCAACGCCATCGCTGATGCCTTTGCTGACGTTGCCGGCCTTGAACGCCGGCGTGATGACCTGATGAATGATCACCGACGACTGCGCATCGGTCAGGCGATCCTCCAGGCCATAGCCGACTTCGATGCGCAGTTTGCGCTCGTCACGCGCGACGATCAGCAAGGCGCCGTTGTTCTTGTCCTTCTGGCCGATGCCCCAGTGCCGACCGAGCTGAACGCCGAAATCTTCGATGGTGGTTCCCTGCAGATCCGGCAGCGTGACCACCACCAATTGCTCGCCGGTGGCCTGCTCGTGCGCCTGCAATTGCTGGCTCAGTTGGGCGCGAATCGATGGCTCGAGCATCTGCGCCTGATCGACCACGCGCCCGCTCAGCGGCGGAAACGTCAGTTCGGCCCGGGCGCTGACGGCGAACAGCCACAGCATCAGCACCAGGCCCAGTTTCAACACACGCATGGGCGACCTCGAGTCAGAATTTCACTTCCGGGGCTTTTTCCGCGCCGGGCGTGGTGGCTTCGAAGGTTTCGCGCATCGGCAGATCGCTGTACATCACGCTGTGCCACAGGCGACCGGGGAAGGTACGGATCTCGGTGTTGTATTTCTGCACCGCCAGGATGAAATCGCGACGCGCCACGGCAATGCGGTTTTCCGTGCCTTCAAGTTGCGATTGCAGAGCGAGGAAGTTCTGGTTGGCCTTCAGATCCGGGTAGCGCTCGGAGACCACCATCAAGCGGCTCAATGCGCCGGTCAGTTGATCCTGCGCCTGCTGGAACTGCTTGAGTTTCTCGGGGTTGTCGAGGGTGCTGGCATCGACCTGAATCGACGTCGCCTTGGCTCGCGCCTCAATCACTGCGGTCAGGGTTTCCTGTTCGTGGGCCGCGTAGCCCTTCACGGTTTCCACCAGATTGGGGATCAGGTCGGCACGGCGCTGGTACTGGTTCTGCACCTGGCCCCAGGCGGCTTTGGCCTGTTCGTCGAGGGTCGGGATATTGTTGATGCCGCACGCGGTCAACAGCGTGGCGAACACCAGCAACGTGGCGATCTGTAACCGTGAACGGGAGGTTGAGCTGATATTCATTGCAGTGATGCTCCATGACACATTTGATTTAAAAACCGAGCGCTGGGCATTCCCGGCCAGCGGTTGGGGCATAATCGGCGCCGCCACTGGCATGCGACGGGCTAATCGGCTAAAAAGTGCCCTTCGCGTTCACGTTGCCGCTGTCGGCTGCGGTTTTCCGGCTCAGGATTTTGCGCCGGTATCCGAACAACAATAGTCGCTCCCTACATTTTGGCTGGCCGGTGTTGCATCACCGTTTGGGCTCTAGAGAAAAAATTCATGAAGAAGCTGTGTTTGCTGGGTCTGTTCGTCAGCCTGGCCAGTCATCAGGTACTGGCCGCCACGACCCCGGTACCTTTGGAAAACAAGGACGCTTTCATCAGCAACCTGATGAAACAAATGACCCTCGACGAGAAGATCGGCCAGTTGCGCCTGATCAGCATCGGTCCGGAAATGCCCCGCGAGCTGATCCGCAAGGAAATCGCTGGCGGCAACATCGGCGGCACGTTCAACTCGATCACCCGCGCGGAAAACCGTCCGATGCAGGACGCGGCCATGCGCAGTCGCCTGAAGATTCCGATGTTTTTCGCGTACGACGTGATCCACGGTCACCGTACGATTTTCCCGATTCCGCTGGCCCTCGCGTCGAGCTGGGACATGGACGCCATCGGCCAGTCCGGTCGCGTTGCGGCTAAAGAAGCCGCCGCCGACAGCCTCGACATCACCTTCGCGCCGATGGTGGATATCTCCCGCGATCCACGCTGGGGCCGCAGTTCCGAAGGTTTCGGCGAAGACACCTACCTGACCTCGCGCATCGCCAAAGTCATGGTCAAGGCCTATCAGGGCGAGACCCCGAGCGCCGCCGACAGCATCATGGCCAGCGTCAAGCACTTCGCCCTGTACGGCGCGGTCGAGGGCGGTCGCGACTACAACACCGTCGACATGAGCCCGGTGAAGATGTACCAGGATTACCTGCCACCGTACCGCGCCGCGATCGATGCCGGCGCTGGCGGTGTAATGGTGGCGTTGAACTCGATCAACGGCATTCCGGCCACGGCCAACACCTGGCTGATGAACGATCTGCTGCGCAAGGATTGGGGCTTCAAAGGCCTGGCAGTCAGCGATCACGGCGCGATTTTCGAACTGATCAAGCACGGTGTCGCTCGCGACGGTCGCGAAGCGGCGAAGCTGGCGATCAAGGCCGGCATCGACATGAGCATGAACGACACCCTTTACGGCAAAGAGCTGCCGGGGCTGCTCAAGTCCGGCGAGATCGAACAGAAAGACATCGACAACGCTGTGCGCGAAGTGCTCGCGGCCAAGTACGACATGGGCCTGTTCAAGGACCCGTACCTGCGCATCGGCAAGGCTGAAGATGACCCCGCCGACACCTACGCCGAGAGCCGCCTGCACCGTGCCGAGGCCCGCGAAGTGGCGCGGCGCAGTCTGGTACTGCTGAAGAACCACAACGAAACTCTGCCGCTGAAGAAAGACGCGAAAATCGCGCTGGTCGGTCCATTGGCAAAAGCGCCGATCGACATGATGGGCAGCTGGGCCGCCGCCGGGCGCCCGGCACAATCGGTCACGCTGTTCGACGGCATGAGTTCGGTGATCGGCGACAAGGCCAACCTGATCTACGCCCGTGGCGCCAACATCACGGGCGACAAGAAGGTCCTCGACTACCTGAACTTCCTCAACTTCGATGCCCCGGAAGTGGTCGATGACCCGCGCCCGGCCAACGTGCTGATCGACGAAGCGGTGAAAGCGGCGAAGGATGCTGACGTGATCGTCGCCGCTGTCGGCGAGTCCCGTGGCATGTCCCACGAATCCTCGAGTCGCACTGACCTGAACATCCCGCAAACCCAGCGCGAATTGATCCGTGCGCTGAAAGCCACCGGCAAGCCGTTGGTGCTGGTGTTGATGAACGGCCGTCCGCTGACGATTCTCGAAGAGAACCAGTCCGCCGATGCGATCCTGGAAACCTGGTTCAGCGGCACCGAGGGCGGCAACGCCATCGCCGACGTGCTGTTCGGCGACTACAACCCGTCGGGCAAACTGCCGGTGACTTTACCGCGTTCCGTGGGCCAGATCCCGACCTACTACAACCACCTGAGCATCGGCCGGCCGTTCACTCCGGGCAAACCGGGCAACTACACCTCGCAGTATTTCGATGACACCACCGGCCCGCTGTTTCCGTTCGGTTATGGCCTGAGCTACACCACCTTCGCCCTGAGCGATATGGCGCTGTCATCGACCACCCTCAACGCCAGCGGCAAGCTCGACGCCAGCGTCATGGTCAAGAACACCGGCAAGCGTGACGGCGAAACCGTGGTGCAGTTGTACATCCAGGACGTCACCGGTTCGATGATCCGCCCGGTGAAAGAACTGAAGAACTTCCAGAAGATCGTGCTCAAGGCCGGCGAACAGAAAGTCGTGCACTTCACCATCACCGAGGAAGACCTGAAGTTCTACAACGCCCAGCTCAAATACGCGGCCGAGCCTGGCAAGTTCAACGTGCAGATCGGCCTGGATTCGCAGGCGGTGACGCAGCAGAGCTTTGAATTGCTGTAACAGCAAGCACACCGCCCCCCTGCACTGATCGTTCCCACGCTCTGCGTGGGAATGCAGCCCGTGACGCTCCGCGTCACTGGACGCGGAGCGTCCCTGGAGGCATTCCCACGCGGAGCGTGGGAACGATCAAAAAGCAAAAGATCGCAGCCTTCGGCAGCTCCTACAGGGTGTACACCCTGCCATTGTAGGAGCTGCCGAAGGCTGCGATCTTTTGATCTTGCTTCAACCGCGTCTATCGAGAATATTCACCACCAACCGATCCACCCAGCCCCACACCCGCTGCTTGACCCGCCGCCAAAACGGTCGGCGCTGCCATTCCTCCAGACTCACCAGCTGACTCAAGCCGAAGTCCTTCACGAAGCTCGCCTCCACCGCTGCCGTCAACGCCGGGTCCAGTGCTTCCAGATTCGCCTCCAGATTGAAACGCAGATTCCAGTGATCGAAGTTGCACGAACCGATGCTTACCCATTCGTCGACCAGAACCATTTTCAGGTGCAGGAAGCACGGCTGGTATTCGAAGATCTGCACCCCGGCCTTGAGCAGGCGCGGGTAGTAGCGGTGTCCGGCGTAGCGCACTGACGGGTGATCGGTGCGCGGCCCGGTCAGCAGCAAGCGCACATCGACGCCGCGCGCGGCAGCCTTGCGCAGGGAGCGGCGGATTTTCCAGGTCGGCAGGAAGTACGGCGTGGCCATCCAGATGCGTTTTTGCCCGCTGTTCAGCGCGCGAAACAGCGATTGCAGAATATCGCGGTGCTGGCGGGCGTCGGCATACGCCACACGGCCCATGCCCTCGCCCTTGTCCGGCACGCGCGGCAAACGTGGCAGACCAAAATGCGCGGCCGGGCGCCAGGCGCGGCGGTAACGGTTGGCGATCCACTGGCGATCGAACAGCAATTGCCAATCGATCACCAATGGGCCGCTGATCTCGACCATCACCTCGTGCCACTCGCTGACATCATGGCCCGGCGTCCAGAATTCATCGGTCACGCCGGTGCCGCCGACCACGGCCAGGCATTGGTCGACCAGCAGCAATTTGCGGTGGTCACGATAGAAATTGCCGACCCAGCGCCGCCAGCTCAGGCGATTGTAGAAACGCAGCTCGACCCCGGCCTGAGTCAGGCGCTGGCGCAGATGCAGCGTGAACGCGAGGCTGCCGTAATCATCGAACAGGCAACGCACGCGCACGCCGCGCTCGGCCGCCGCGACCAGTGCCTGGACGATGGCTTCGGCGCAGGCGCCGGCCTCGACCAGGTACAGCTCCAGTTCGATCTGCTCTGTAGCTCCAGCGATGTGCTCGAGCATGCGCGGAAAGAACTGCGGGCCGTCGATCAACAGTTCGAAACGGTTGCCGTCACGCCAGGGAAACACCGCACCGCGCATGTCAGCGCGCCGTGAAAATCAGCACCGCACCCACCGGCACCGATAGACTGATCGCCGACAGATCGGCGAGTTTGCGCAGGTTTTCCAGGCCCGGCGCCAGATCGAAATCCTCGGCGTTGATCACCAGCGGCTCCAGGGTCACCACCTGAAAGCGCCGATCATCCAGACGCGTGGCGAGCAACTCGGCCGGGTATTCGTGCTGCTTGCCGTGCAGGCTGACGGTCAGCGGCAGGCGCAACTCCAGCTGCGCGCCGGGAGCCAGATCGTTGATCGGGCGCAGGTCGATCTGCGTGGTGATAGTGGCTGCGGGAAATTGCTCGATCTGGAACAGCTCCTTGCGCATGCGCTCATCGCGCAGCGGAATGCCGCTGTTGATCGATTCGAGCTCGACTTCGACCTCGGCGCGACCGTTGGGGTCGACCTTGCCGTGCAGCACCAGAAAACGCTGCACTTCCGATACGCTGGCATTTTTGGTGCTGACGAACGACAGCCGCGACGACTCGCCGTCCAGGTACCAATTGGCCTGGGCCGGCAGTGCAGCGGCGGTCAACAGCAGACTGGCGAAGGTTGTATAGAGGGAGCGGTTGAACATTAAACACTCGTGGGGGCGATAAACCTGCACGAACCTTAACCGCCCTTGGGTTTATTGCAACATCAAGATCAAAAGATCGCAGCCTTCGGCAGCTACAGGGGAACGCATTCCAAAGTAGGAGCTGCCGAAGGCTGCGATCTTTCAAGGCTGTAAGCGACAGCCCTGGCGTTCGCTCAGCCACTGCGCGCTGTGGCTGCGGCCCATGCCGCTGACGGTGATGGTTTTGCTCGAAGCTTCATCGGTAAAACCGCTGGTTGGCAGCCATTGCTTCACATAGCCACGGCAATACCCGGCATCGTTGTTCATCACATAACGGCACGAGCAATATTCCTTGGCGGTGTAGGCGCTGATGATGTCCGGGAACGCCCAGAGGTTTTCCCATTCATACCAACCCCAACCGAGCAGCACGACCAACAGCAACAATAGGAAGCGCTTCATGGCCGCACCGCCTGCAACACGCGTTTGAGCAATTCGTTGTGCTGGTAGCTGCCATCACGATCATCGCCGTAACGCACGATCACCAGTTTCTCGCTGGGCATCACATACAGCGCCTGGCCCCAGTGGCCGAGGGCGGCGAAGGTGTCGGGTGGGGCGTCGGGCCATGGTGATGTGGCGCCGTCGACAGGACGATTGAGCCACCAATGGCCGCCGGGTACGGCTTCGTCCTGATGCGCCTTGTAGCCGGCAAACGGTGTGAGGTTGAACGCGAGCCAATCCTCGCGCAGCAACTGCCGATCGTTCCAGCGCCCGCCGCGCGCCATCAGCAGACCGACCCGCGCCAGATCCCGCGCGGTGAGATAGGCATAGGACGAGGCGACAAAGGTGCCGCTGGCATCGCTTTCCCACACGGCGTGACGAATGCCCAACGGCTCGAACAATGCTGTCCACGGATAGTCGGCATAACGTGCTGGGCCGACCATGGTTTTCAGGGCGGCGGCGAGCAGATTGCTGTCACCGCTGGAATAACGGAAAGCCTGACCCGGTGCGGCGTAGGCGTCGTGGCCCGCCGTGAACGCGGCCATGTCGCGATGGCCGCGGGTGTAGAGCATCGCCACCACCGAAGATTTCAGCGGCGCGTATTCGTAGTCTTCCTGCCAATCCAGACCGGAGGCCCAGTTCAGCAGATGGCCGAGGGTGATCGCCGGGTGTTTTTCCAGCGCCGGGTAGAACTTCAGCGCTGGATCGTCGAGCTTGAATCGGCCTTCGCCGTAGGCCACGCCGAGGACGGCGGCCAGCAGGCTTTTGCTGATCGACCAGGTCAAGTGCGGGGTCTGTGCAGTGGTCGGAGCGGCGTAGCGTTCGTAGATGATCTGGCCGTCGCGGATGATCAGCAAGGCGTCGGTGCGGATGCCTTCGCGGGTGGCGTCGTTGCGGGGCGCGAAGGCGTAGTTTTCCAATGCTTCGACAGCCGGGCCGCTGATTGGCGAGCCGATTGGCCATTGCTCATTCGGCCATTGTTCGGCTCGGACGGTGAGGCTGACCAGCAGCAGGAACAGCGACAGGCCTTTGAACATGGTGGGCGCTCTGGGAATGAACCTGTCGAGACTAGTCGGGGTTTATGACAAATTTTAGATGTTGGTCGTCCATGAAATTGCCATCGCTGGCAAGCCAGCTCCCACAGGGGTCCCAAGTGAACACACATTTCATGAACACCTTTGAAACCTGTGGGAGCGGGCTTGCCCGCGATGAGGCCAGTCAGGCCAACGCAAGAGCCTTGGCCAAGCGCTTGGCCCTCGCCCCCGCCGCCAACTGCATCACGCCCTTGTCCCACTGCCACATCTGCGCCCACTCCGCCGGGCCATTGCCCAGCGCCTCATCTACCTCCCCCGCCAGCGCTTCAAACTGCGCAAACAATCCGCCCAGCACTACATGTCCGGCCGGATTGTTCGGCGCTTGCCGGCTGGCCTCGGCGCACCCGGCCAGCAGCGCCAGCAAACGCAGTTGCAGGGCCTGCGGCCAGTCGCTGTCCTGGCCGACGCCGTACAACCACGCGGTCATGGCGCTGAGCACGTAGACATCTTCAAGACTGCGAAACGGTTTGACGTAGGCGTCCCAGCCATCGCCGGCAAGCAATTCGCACAGGGCACCGTCGAGGTGCAGGCGGCCGTGGCTGATGTCCGGCATCAACGGCAACGCCGGCAGTTTTTCCACCTTCACGCCGGGCTCGCCGGGATACACCACCGCCAGACTCAGGCGCGGTGCTTCGCCAAGCTCCTCACTGCGCGCAGCCACCAGTAACCAATCGGCGGCGTCGCCTGCGGTGACGAAATCCTTGCGCCCGCTCAAGCGCAAATCGCGCAGCCGCGTTTGCATATCGGCCGGGCGCAGGCTGCGTTGTTCGGTCGCGCACAAGGCGCCAAGGCTCGGCGGCGCGCTCGGCCACAACATGCGCAGCGCCGCCTGATAACCCACCAGAAACGCCAGCCCCGGCGTGGCCATCCGCCGCCCGCCGGCCACCGCCAATTCGAACGGCGTGACGTTGCCCAGCGCCTGCAACAACGTTGCAAAGCCCTCGGCCAGATCAGCAGCGGCGGGCAAGCGTTCACGACGGTGCAACAGATCTGTCCAGGGCATGGGCGCCTCCTTGTGGGCTGTCATATAAGCATCACCGAACGTTCATGGCGATGACACCGGGGCTACATAGCCTGACTTTGCACAACACGGCTGCATAAAGAAAGTCGATCGGCTGCAACCCACGACGGGTTAAAGGCCCGTACGGAGATTCACATGACGCAAATCGCCCGCATCAGCGACACCGGCAATGAACGCCGCCTGCAAGCCGAACGCCTGATCGGCGCCGAAGCCTTGCAGCAAGCCCAGGCCCTGCGCTTCGCCGTCTTCAGTGGCGAATTCAACGCCAAACTCAAAGGCGCGGAACTGGGTCTGGACATGGATGATTATGATGTTCACTGCAGCCACATCGGCGTGCGTGATCTGAATACCGGGCGCCTGGTCGCCACCACGCGTCTGCTCGATCACACCGCCGCCAGCAGCCTCGGCAAGTTCTATAGCGAAGAAGAATTCAGCCTGCATGGCCTGGCGCATCTGCAAGGCCCGATCCTGGAAATCGGCCGCACCTGCGTCGATCCGGCCTATCGCAACGGCGGCACCATCGCCGTGCTCTGGGGCGAATTGGCCGAAGTGCTCAATCAGGGCGGCTACAGCTATCTGATGGGTTGCGCGAGCATCCCGATGCAGGACGGCGGCATTCAGGCCCACGCGATCATGCAGCGTCTGCGCGAACGTTATCTGTGCACCGAACACCTGCGCGCCGAGCCGAAAAACCCGCTGCCGACGCTGGATATCCCGTCCAACGTCATCGCCGAAATGCCGCCGCTGCTCAAGGCCTACATGCGCCTCGGGGCGAAGATCTGCGGCGAGCCGTGCTGGGACGAAGACTTCCAGGTCGCCGACGTGTTCATCCTGCTCAAGCGCGACGAACTCTGCCCGCGCTACGCCAAGCACTTCAAGGCGGCGGTGTGATGAGCCGGTTGCGGGTGTACGCGCGAATCGCGCGAGTGCTGCTGGTGGTGACGCTGGGGCTGACCATGGCCAGCGTGTTCGGCGTGTTCGAACGTATCGGTCTGGCCCACTCGATGGAGCGGCGGCAGCGCTGGTCGCGCTTCTTCATGGCGCGGCTGAGCAATGCCCTGCCGTTTCGCGTGAGCGTGCATGGCGAGCTGCCGAAACAGCCGATGCTGTGGGTCAGCAATCACGTGTCGTGGACCGACATTCCGCTGTTGGGCATGCTCACGCCGCTGTCGTTTCTGTCCAAGGCCGAAGTGCGCACCTGGCCGGTGGCCGGCTGGCTCGCAGCCAAGGCCGGCAGCCTGTTCATCCGCCGTGGATCGGGCGACAGCCAGTTGATCCGCAAGCAGATGACCCGCCATCTGCAAACCGAACATGCGCTGCTGATGTTCCCTGAAGGCACCACCACCGATGGCCGTTCGCTGCGCACTTTTCATGGTCGCCTGCTGTCGGCGGCGATCGATTCCGAAGTGATGCTGCAACCGGTGGCGATTCGTTATCTGCGTGACGGCGAAATCGATACGCTGGCGCCGTTCATTGGTGACGATGACCTGCTCTCGCACCTGATGCGCCTGTTCAGCCATGACTGCGGCGATGTCGAGGTGCATCTGCTCAAGCCGATTGCCTGTCAGGGCCGCGAGCGCGCGGCGCTGGCGTTCGAAGCGCAGCAGGCGGTGCAAAAGGTGTTGTTTGGATCGATTCCGGAAACCCGACAATCGCCAATGCGCCCGGCAATCGCTGCCTGAAACACAAATCCCCAAATCACCTTGGTCCCCTGTGGGAGCGGGCTTGCCCGCGAAAGCGGTCGATCAATCAACATCAAAGTTGAATGTGCCGACGCTATCGCTGGCAAGCCAGCTCCCACAGGGATTCAGGTTGTATGTGATTGCACTGCAAAATCCTGCAGTTGCGGATAAAACAGGCTGAAATCTTCACTCAGCGGCTCATACAACCGCCGCAACTCCGCCATGGCCCCGGCCAATTCCTCCGGCCTGGTCAGGCGCCGCGAGATCCCGCGCAGCACCTGCTCCAGCACCTCGAATTCGCGATACGAGCCCAGCCAGTCGTTGGCGACCATGTGCGGGGCGATCTTTGCCAGCCGTTCCGGCAACTGTCGTTCGCGGGACAGCACGTGATAGACGTCTGCGGTGAACTGCTCCAGCGGCCGGTCGGCATACAGCGTCCAGTCCCGCGCCAGGCAATGATCGAAAAACACATCGAGGACGATTCCGGCATAGCGCCGCCGCGTTTCGCTGAAGCGCCCCAAAGCAATGTCGACCAGTGGATGGCGATCGGTGAAGACGTCGATGCGCCGATGCAGCGCAATCGCCGCCTCCACTTCCGGGTCGAACTGGCCTTGCAGCCGACCTTTTACGAAGTCGCCATACAGGCTGCCGAGTAACTGACCGGGGCGCTGGCCGCCGAGATGCAAATGCGCGAGATAGTTCATGGGCGCAGCTTAGCACTGCGCTCGCTCCTCCAGCATCCTCGTATCGTTATAACCCGATATAGCGATTTATGCGGTCGTCAGACCGAATTCATATTGGTATATCGCGATCCAACGATTTAAAGTTCGCTCCATCGCGATATATCGCTACTGCCACCACGAGCCCAAGCCATGAACCTCGACCTCGACGAAATAATAAAAGCCCTGGCGCACCCAGTACGGCGAGACATCCTCAACTGGCTGAAAGACCCGAAAGGCGAATTCCCCGAGCAGTTGCACAACCACGAGTACGGCATCTGTGCCGGGCAGATCGATCAGCGTTGCGGCCTGTCGCAATCGACCGTTTCCGCGCATCTGGCGACGTTGCAACGGGCCGGGCTGATCAGCAGCCAGAAGGCCGGGCAGTGGCATTTTTTCAAACGTAACGAGGACGTCATCCAGGCGTTTCTCAGCACCCTCAGTAAAGAGCTCTGACCCTTAACGTCAGCCAGCCGACAAGGAAACCTGCATGCCCCTTTCGCTTCTCATCCTCGCCCTGAGCGCCTTCGCCATCGGCACCACCGAGTTCGTCATCATGGGCCTGCTGCCCGACGTGGCGGCGGACCTCGGTGTGTCGATTCCAGGCGCCGGCTGGCTGGTCACCGGTTACGCCCTGGGCGTGGCAATCGGTGCTCCGTTCATGGCGCTGGCCACCGCGAAGCTGCCGCGCAAGGCCGCGCTGGTGGCGTTGATGGGCATCTTCATTGTCGGCAACCTGCTCTGCGCCATCGCCAGCGACTACAACGTGCTGATGTTTGCCCGGGTAGTCACCGCTTTGTGCTACGGTGCATTCTTCGGCATCGGCTCGGTAGTAGCGGCCAATCTGGTCGCGCCAAACAAACGTGCCTCGGCGGTCGCGTTGATGTTCACCGGTCTGACCCTGGCCAACGTGCTCGGCGTACCGCTGGGCACCGCATTGGGTCAGGAAGCCGGCTGGCGTTCGACCTTCTGGGCGGTAACCGTCATCGGTGTGATCGCGCTGATCGGCCTGATCCGCTTTCTGCCGGCCAAGCGTGACGAAGAGAAACTCGACATGCGCGCCGAACTGGCCGCCCTCAAAGGCGCCGGCATCTGGCTGTCGCTGAGCATGACCGCGCTGTTCGCCGCTTCGGTGTTCACCCTGTTCACCTACGTCGCCCCACTGCTCGGTGAAGTCACCGGTGTGTCGCCGCGTGGCGTGACCTGGACGCTGATGCTCATCGGCCTCGGTCTGACGGTCGGCAACATCATCGGCGGCAAACTCGCCGACAAAGGCATGGCCGCCACGCTGATCGGCGTGTTCATCGCCATGGCCGTGGTATCCACGGTGCTGAGCTGGACCAGCGTTGCGCTGATCCCGACTGAAATCACCCTGTTCCTCTGGGCCACCGCCTGTTTCGCCGCTGTGCCGGCGCTGCAAGTCAACGTGGTGACCTTCGGCAAGGCTGCACCGAACCTAGTTTCGACCCTGAACATCGGCGCCTTCAACGTTGGCAACGCCCTCGGCGCCTGGGTCGGCGGCAGCGTCATCGCCCACGGCTACGGCCTGACCAGCGTGCCACTGGCCGCCGCCGCGCTGGCCGTGCTTGCCCTGCTGGTGACCCTGATTACTTTCCGCCAGAACGGCAATGCCGAGCTGGCGCCTGCTTCCAACTGATCAACTTCCTTATCAAGAGAGGCTTTTAGACATGGCGACTATTTTCGACCCGATCAAACTCGGCGATATCGAGCTGAACAACCGCATCATCATGGCCCCGCTGACCCGCTGCCGCGCCGACGAAGGCCGTGTGCCGAACGCGCTGATGGCCGAATACTACGTACAACGCGCCTCGGCCGGCCTGATCCTCAGCGAAGCCACTTCGGTAACGCCGATGGGCGTCGGCTACCCGGACACCCCGGGCATCTGGTCCAACGATCAAGTGCGTGGCTGGGCCAACGTGACCAAGGCGATTCACGGCGCCGGCGGCAAGATCTTCCTGCAACTGTGGCACGTTGGCCGCATTTCTCACCCTTCGTACCTGAACGGTGAAGCACCGGTTGCGCCAAGCGCCATCCAGCCAAAGGGCCACGTCAGCCTGGTGCGCCCACTGGCCGACTACCCAACGCCGCGCGCTCTGGAAACTGCTGAAATCGCCGACATCGTCGACGCCTACCGCACCGGTGCCGAGAACGCCAAGGCCGCCGGTTTCGACGGCGTGGAAATCCACGGCGCCAACGGCTACCTGCTCGACCAGTTCCTGCAAAGCAGCACCAACCAGCGTACCGACCAGTACGGCGGCTCGCTGGAAAACCGTGCGCGCCTGCTGCTGGAAGTGACCGACGCCGCGATCGAAGTCTGGGGCGCTGGCCGCGTTGGTGTGCACCTGGCACCGCGTGCCGACTCCCACGACATGGGCGATGACAACCTTGCCGAGACCTTCACCTACGTCGCCCGTGAACTGGGCAAGCGTGGCATCGCGTTCATCTGCTCGCGCGAAAAAGAAGGCGCGGACAGCCTCGGCCCGCAATTGAAAGAAGCGTTCGGTGGCCCGTACATTGCCAACGAGAAGTTCACCAAGGAAAGCGCCAATGAGTGGCTGGCCAGCGGTAAGGCAGACGCGGTCGCGTTCGGCGTGCCGTTCATTGCCAACCCGGATCTGCCGGCCCGTTTGCAGGCCGATGCGCCGTTGAACGAGCCGCATCCGGAGACTTTCTACGGCAAGGGTCCGGTCGGTTATATCGACTATCCGACCTTGTAATCAGGCTGTAGCGCAGAAATGAAAAAGCCCCGGACTTGTGAGAGTCTGGGGCTTTTTGCTGTTGGCGCAGGGTAAGAGCCAGCGAACACCGTTTCACAACAGCGACACAATTTCCCTACAAAATCCACGACTCGCTACGTTTAAACTCCCCGCCGCGATCATCAGCCATGGCGGCTGATTGACATCCTGCCGGGCAATTGCGCATTTTGTTTCATTTGCGCAGGCTTGGGCTCAGGCGCAGCATGTCCAGCCCGGTGTCGACCCAGCGTTCAGCCTCGGCGTGCAGTTCGAAGCTGTCCGGGGCCAGCAGCCAGCCGTACAGCAGGCCGTCGATGTAGGCATGAATGCTGATGGCCGCGCGGGCAGTGTCGAGATCTTCCGGCAACTGGCCGCGATTCACCGCATTACGCAGGGTCAGGCCGATGCGCACGTTGCAATCGAGACTGGCCGTCCGGCGCTGCTGGCGCAGATCGCACATTTCATCGGTGAATTCGCACTTATGAAACAGAATTTCGTTGATGCGCCGGGTTTTCGGGTCCAGTGCAACTTGATGAAACAAATGAATCAGCAACTGCCGCATGCAGCCCAGCGGGTCCGGTTCGTCCTCGCTTTCGCTGGCCTTGGCCAGTTCATCCAGCGGTTCGTGCAGGCTGTCGAGCATGGCCTGGACCAGGTCGGCCTTATTGCTGAAATGCCAGTAGATGGCGCCACGCGTCACGCCGGCGAGGGTCGCGATGTCCGCCAGGGTGGTGCGGGCAACCCCCCTTTCATAGAAGGCTTTCTCGGCCGCTTCCAGGATCTGGCTGCGGGTTTCCTGAGCTTCCTCTTTGGTACGACGGACCATGGCAGTAAAACCTCAAACAGGATGTTTCAGGGATGGCTGAATATCCGCTGAATAAAGAGGGGGCGATCTCTCGTGAATCGGCTCCCCGGCCTACAATTTCAAACCTTGCGACGACTTTTGTATCAGGGTGGGTACGCGGCGCAGGTGTTTACAAACAACCATGAACGTAAGTATATTACTTAGCAAGCTACTTATCCACCCGGTGCCCGATTTTTACTCTTTCACACTTCTTGTGCGCTTCTTGCGCGCCTGACCCGAGGATCTTCATGCAATTCAAGCCAGCTGTTACCGCTCTGGTCACTGCCGTCGCCCTGGCATCGCTGCTCAGCGGATGTAAAAAGGAAGAAGCGGCCCCAGCCGCTCCGCCTCCTCAGGTCGGCGTCGTCACCCTGCAACCACAAGCCTTTACCCTGACCTCGGAACTTCCGGGCCGCACCAGTGCGTTCCGCATCGCGGAAGTTCGCCCGCAGGTCAACGGCATTATCCTCAAGCGTCTGTTCAAGGAAGGCGCCGACGTCAAAGCCGGCCAGCAGCTGTATCAGATCGATCCGTCGGTCTATGAAGCTACGCTGAAAAGCGCCGAAGCCGAGCTGCGTTCGACCAAGTCGATTTCCGACCGCTACAAGCAACTGGTCGACGAACAAGCCGTGAGCCGTCAGGAATACGACACCGCACTGGCCAACCGCCTGCAATCGGAAGCATCGTTGCAGAGCGCGCAGATCAACGTGCGCTACACCAAAGTCTACGCGCCGATTTCCGGCCGCATCGGCCGTTCTTCGGTCACCGAAGGCGCACTGGTCAGCAATGGTCAGGCCGATGCAATGGCAGTGATTCAGCAGCTCGACCCGATCTACGTCGACGTGACCCAGTCGTCGGTGGAACTGCTGGAACTGCGCCGCGAACTGGAAAGCGGCCGTCTGCAGAAGGCCGGCGACAACGCCGCTGCGGTCAAGCTGACCCTGGAAGACGGCAGCCAGTACAAGCTCGACGGCAAGCTGGAATTCTCCGAAGTTTCGGTTGACCAGACCACCGGCTCGGTGACCCTGCGCGCGGTGTTCCCGAACCCGGATCACACCCTGCTGCCAGGCATGTTCGTTCACGCCCAGCTGCAAGCCGGCGTCAACAGCGCAGCGATCCTCGCGCCGCAACAAGGCGTGACCCGCGACCTCAAAGGCACCCCGACCGCACTGGTCGTCGGCGCCGACAACAAGGTCGAGCTGCGTCAGCTCAAGGCCAGCCGCACCGTCGGCAGCCAGTGGCTGATCGAAGACGGCCTGAAAGCCGGCGATCGTCTGATCACCGAAGGACTGCAGTACGTCAAACCGGGCGTCGAGGTCAAAGCGACCGAAGCGACTAACGTCGGCACCAAGAACCCGGCCCCCGCACAGGCAGCTGACAAAGCCGCCGGCGGCAAAGGGGAGTAACCCATGTCAAAATTCTTCATCGACCGTCCGATTTTCGCCTGGGTAATCGCCCTGGTGATCATGCTGGTCGGGGCACTTTCGATCCTGAAATTGCCGATCAACCAATACCCGAGCATTGCGCCACCGGCCATTGCGATTCAGGTGACCTACCCAGGCGCGTCCGCACAAACCGTGCAGGACACCGTGGTGCAGGTCATCGAGCAACAGCTCAACGGTATCGACAACCTGCGTTATGTGTCGTCGGAAAGTAACTCCGACGGCAGCATGACCATCACCGCGACCTTCGAGCAAGGCACCAACTCCGACACCGCGCAGGTCCAGGTCCAGAACAAGCTGAACCTGGCCACCCCGCTGCTGCCGCAGGAAGTGCAGCAACAGGGTATCCGCGTGACCAAGGCAGTGAAGAACTTCCTGCTGGTGATCGGCGTGGTGTCGCGTGACGGCAGCATGACCAAGGACGACCTGTCCAACTACATCGTGTCGAACATGCAGGACCCGATCTCGCGCACCGCCGGTGTCGGTGACTTCCAGGTCTTCGGTGCGCAGTACGCGATGCGTATCTGGCTCGACCCGGCCAAGTTGAACAACTTCAACCTGACCCCGGTCGACGTGAAAAACGCCATTGCCGCGCAGAACGTCCAGGTGTCGTCCGGTCAGCTCGGTGGCTTGCCTGCCGTGCAGGGCCAGCAACTGAACGCGACGATCATCGGCAAGACCCGTCTGCAGACCGCTGAGCAGTTCAAGGAAATCCTGCTCAAGGTCAACAAGGACGGTTCGCAGGTTCGCCTCAAAGACGTGGCTGAAGTCGGCCTCGGCGGTGAGAACTACGCGATCAGCGCCCAGTTCAACGGCAGCCCGGCTTCCGGTCTGGCGGTGAAACTGGCCAACGGCGCCAACGCCCTCGATACCGCCAAAGCGCTGCGCAACACCATCGACAGCCTCAAGCCGTTCTTCCCGCAAGGCATGGAAGTGGTGTTCCCGTATGACACCACCCCGGTGGTGACCGAGTCGATCAAAGGCGTGGTGCACACGCTGGTCGAAGCGATCGCGCTGGTGTTCCTGGTGATGTTCCTGTTCCTGCAGAACTTCCGCGCCACCGTCATCACCACGATGACCGTGCCCGTGGTACTGCTCGGTACATTCGGCATCCTCGCCGCCGCCGGTTTCAGCATCAACACCCTGACCATGTTCGGCATGGTGCTGGCCATCGGTCTGCTGGTGGACGACGCCATCGTCGTGGTGGAAAACGTCGAGCGGGTGATGAGCGAAGAAGGCTTGTCACCGAAGGAAGCGACAAAAAAATCCATGGGCCAGATCCAGGGTGCACTGGTCGGTATCGCCCTCGTGCTCTCGGCGGTACTGCTGCCGATGGCGTTCTTCAGTGGTTCCACGGGTGTGATCTACAAGCAGTTCTCGATCACCATCGTGTCGGCCATGGCCCTGTCGGTACTGGTTGCCCTGATCTTCACCCCGGCGCTTTGCGCAACCATGCTCAAGCCGATTCCGAAAGGCGAGCACGGCACCCCGAAGAAAGGTTTCTTCGGCTGGTTCAACCGCAATTTCGACCGTGGCGTACGCAGCTACGAGCGCGGCGTCGGCAACATGCTGACCCGCAAGGCGCCGTATCTGCTGGCGTATCTGCTGATCGTCGTGGGCATGATCTGGCTGTTCACCCGCATCCCGACCGCGTTCCTGCCGGAAGAAGACCAGGGCGTACTGTTCGCTCAGGTGCAGACCCCGGCCGGTTCCAGTGCCCAGCGCACGCAGGTGGTGGTGGATGAAATGCGTGAGTACCTGCTGCGTCCGAACAAGGACGGCGGTGAGGCGGACGCGGTGGCTTCGGTGTTTACCGTGACCGGCTTCAACTTCGCCGGCCGTGGCCAGAGCTCGGGTATGGCGTTCATCATGCTCAAGCCGTGGGGCGAACGTAACGCCGACAACAGCGTGTTCAACCTCGCTGCGCGTGCCCAGCAACACTTCTTCAGTTTCCGCGACGCGATGGTGTTTGCCTTCGCCCCGCCAGCGGTTCTGGAATTGGGTAACGCCACCGGTTTCGACGTGTTCCTGCAGGACCGCGCCGGTATCGGTCACGAAAAACTGATGGAAGCGCGCAACCAGTTCCTCGGCATGGCGGCGCAAAGCAAGGTGCTGACCCAGGTGCGTCCGAACGGCCTGAACGACGAGCCGCAGTTCCAGCTGGAAATCGACGACGAGAAGGCCAGTGCCCTCGGCATCACCATCAGCGACATCAACAACACCCTGTCGATCGCGCTGGGCAGTAGCTACGTCAACGACTTCATCGACCGTGGTCGGGTGAAGAAGGTGTATGTGCAGGGCCAGCCGGACTCGCGCATGAGCCCCGAAGACCTGAAGAAGTGGTACGTGCGCAACGCCGAAGGCACCATGGTTCCGTTCTCGGCGTTCGCCAAGGGCGAGTGGGTCTACGGTTCGCCGAAGCTGGCGCGCTACAACGGTGTGGAAGCGGTCGAGGTCCTCGGGGCTCCGGCGCCGGGCTACTCCACCGGTGAAGCGATGGCTGAAGTCGAAGCGATTGCCAAGAAGCTGCCGTCCGGTGTCGGTATCTCCTGGACCGGTCTGTCCTACGAGGAACGTCTGTCCGGCTCGCAAGCGCCAGCGCTGTACGCCCTGTCGCTGCTGATGGTGTTCCTGTGTCTGGCGGCGCTGTATGAGAGCTGGTCGATTCCGATCGCGGTCATGCTCGTGGTACCGCTGGGGATCATCGGTGCACTGATGGCTACCAGCCTGCGCGGTCTGTCCAACGACGTGTACTTCCAGGTGGGCTTGTTGACGACCATCGGTCTGGCGGCTAAAAACGCCATTCTGATCGTCGAATTCGCCAAGGAACTGCATGAACAGGGACGCAGCCTGCGTGAAGCGGCGATTGAAGCCTGCCGCATGCGTCTGCGCCCGATCATCATGACCTCGCTGGCCTTCGTCCTCGGTGTGGTACCGCTGGCGATCTCCACCGGCGCCGGTTCAGGCAGTCAGCACGCGATCGGTACCGGCGTGATTGGCGGTATGCTCACGGCCACGATCCTGGCGATCTTCTGGGTCCCACTGTTCTTCGTTACTGTGTCGTCCATCGGTCAGCGCAAAAAGACCGACGCGGATGACACTACTGAAACTCCTAAAGAGGCTGGCCAATGAGCAAGTCGCTACTCTCCATCGCAGTCGCCGCCTTCGTGCTGAGCGGTTGCTCGCTGATACCTGACTATCAGCAGCCTGAGGCTCCGGTCGCAGGCCAGTACCCGCAGGGGCCGGCGTACTCGCCGGCCCAGGCTCCGGCGCAAGCCGCTGCCGAACAGGGCTGGAAGCAGTTTTTCCATGACCCGGCTCTGCAACAGCTGATCCAGGTCGCCCTGGAAAACAACCGCGACCTGCGTGTCGCGGCGCTGAACATCGACGCTTACGCGGCGCAGTACCGCATCCAGCGCGCCGACCTGTTCCCGGCAGTGTCGGCCAATGCCGCCGGCAGCCGCCAGCGTCTGCCGGCCCGTGCCTCGCAGACCGGCGAGTCGATGATCAGCAGTTCGTATTCCGCCACCGTCGGCGTCAGCGCCTACGAACTCGACCTGTTCGGTCGGGTGCGCAGCCTGAGCGAGCAAGCGCTGCAACAGTACTTCGCTACTGAAGAAGCACGCCGCAGTACGCAGATCAGTCTGGTCGCCAACGTCGCCAATGCCTACCTGACCTGGCAGGCGGACAAGGAACTGCTCAAGCTGACGCAGGACACCCTCGGTGCCTTCGAAGAAAGCTACAAATTGACCAGCCGCAGCAACGAAGTCGGTGTGGCTTCGGCGCTGGATCTGGCACAGTCGCGTACCTCGGTGGAAAACGCCCGGGCGCAACTGGCGCGTTATACCCGCCAGGTCGCACAGGACGAAAACAGCCTGACCCTGCTGCTCGGCACCGGTATTCCGGCCAATCTGCAAGCAGCCAAACCGCTGTCTGATGATCTGCTCAGCGACGTACCGGCCGGTCTGCCTTCGGACCTGCTGCAACGTCGTCCGGACATTCTGCAGGCCGAGTACAACCTGAAAGCCGCCAACGCCAACATCGGCGCGGCGCGTGCAGCGTTCTTCCCGAGCATCAGCCTGACCGCCAACGCGGGCAGCCTGAGCCCGGATCTGTCCGGTCTGTTCAAGGGTGGCTCGGGGACGTGGCTGTTCCAGCCGCAGATCGACCTGCCGATCTTCAACGCCGGCAGCCTGCGCGCCAGCCTCGACTACGCCAAGATCCAGAAGGACATTGGCGTGGCGAACTACGAGAAGTCCATTCAGACCGCCTTCCAGGAAGTCGCCGACGGCCTTGCCGCCCGCCAGACCTACACCGAGCAGCTGCAAGCGCAGCGTGACTTCGTGCAGGCCAACCAGGATTACTACCGCCTGGCCGAACGTCGCTACCGCATCGGCGTCGACAGCAACCTGACCTTCCTCGATGCCCAGCGTCAGTTGTTCAGCGCACAACAATCGTTGATCACCGACCGCCTCGCGCAGCTGACCAGTGCGGTCAACCTGTACAAGGCCCTGGGCGGTGGCTGGAATGCGCAGACCGCGCAGAACGAAGCGCTGAAAGAAGAAGCGCCGAAGATGAAGCTGTTCTGATCATCATCGGCTGAATACAAGGAGCCCACCGATTGGTGGGCTTTTTGTTGCCTGAGAATCAAAAGATCGCAGCCTTCGGCAGCTCCTACATTTGAAATGCGTTGCCCTGTAGGAGCTGCCGAAGGCTGCGATCTTTTGATCTTCAATGCTGTTCGATAATCGCCCAAAACCCGCTTTACCCAATTGAATCCCAACATCCGCCCCCCGCACCATTCGCTCCACAAAACCAATAACAACAGGTTCGACACCATGCTCCCGCGCCCTGCCCCGTCCGGCTGATTGCCATCGTTTCACCCCTGAATACTTTCCAAGTCTGCACCCCGAAAACCGGCCGCAGCGCACCCGTTCGCCCTAAAAAAACAAGAGAGACCCAAGTCCATGACAGTTTTCCCTGTGCCCTACACATTGCCCGCTGTGATCGCCCTGGCCATCGCCGGTCTGGCCCTGCCGGCAAGCGCCGAAGAAGGCGGCTTCGTTGAAGGCGCCAAGGTCAACCTCAATCTGCGCAACTTCTATATCAACCGCAACTTCACCAACCCGACCAAAACCCAGGGCAAGGCTGAAGAGTGGACGCAGAGTTTCATCCTCGACGCCAAATCCGGCTTCACCCAAGGCACGGTCGGTTTCGGCATGGACGTGCTCGGGCTGTATTCGGTCAAGCTTGATGGCGGCAAAGGCACGGGCGGTACGCAGCTGTTGCCGCTGGACCATGACGGTCGCCCGGCGGACAACTTCGGCCGCACCAACGTCGCGTTCAAGGCCAGACTTTCCCAGACCGAGGTCAAGGTCGGCGAGTGGATGCCGGTGCTGCCGATTCTGCGTTCGGACGACGGTCGCTCGCTGCCGCAAACCTTCCGTGGCGGCCAGATCACCTCCAAGGAAATCGCCGGCCTGACCCTCTATGGCGGCCAGTTCCGCGCCAACAGCCCGCGCGACGACAGCAGCATGAGCGACATGTCGATGACCGGCAAAGCCGCGTTCACCTCTGATCGTTTCAACTTCCAGGGCGGCGAATACCTGTTCAACGACAAGCGCACGCAGATCGGCCTGTGGAACGCGCAGCTCAAGGACATCTACAGCCAGCAGTACCTCAACGTGTTGCACAGCCAGCCGCTCGGCGACTGGACGCTGGGCGCCAACCTCGGCGTTTTCTACGGCAAGGAAGATGGCAGCGCGCGTGCCGGCGACCTGGACAACAAGACCTGGTACGGCATGTTTTCGGCCAAGTACGGCGGCAACACGTTCTACCTCGGCTTGCAGAAACTGACCGGCGACAGCGCGTGGATGCGCGTCAACGGCACCAGTGGCGGCACGCTGGCCAACGACAGCTACAACGCCAGTTATGACAACGCTCAGGAACGCTCCTGGCAGCTGCGCCACGACTACAACTTCGCCGCCATGGGCATCCCCGGCCTGACCCTGATGAACCGCTACATCAGCGGCGACAACGTGCACACCGGGACAATCACCGACGGCAAGGAATGGGGCCGCGAATCGGAACTGGGTTACACGGTGCAGAGCGGCACTTTGAAGGATTTGAACGTCAGATGGCGCAACTCGACCATGCGCCGCGACTTCAGCAACAACGAGTTCGATGAAAATCGCCTGATCGTCAGCTACCCGATCAGCCTGCTTTAACCACCGATCATGTGTAGGAGCTGCCGAAGGCTGCGATCTTTTGATTTTGATTTCTTAACCACAAGATCAAAAGATCGCAGCCTGCGGCAGCTCCTGCATGAGGGATTTGTGCCATTGGTCAGGCCATGTAGCGCTTTTGCGGGCGACAGTTACAGTGAGCAAACCTGAAGGACTCAGGTGCTCCAACCCTTCACGCTTCCGTTTCGTAGTCGGTCTCCAGCTGTGCACCAGGTTGTCATCGGAAGACACCATTTGATCACCGGAGGATCACCTCATGATCACGCGCCGCACCACCGATTGGGACGCCAAGGCGTACCAACAGTTTTCCCGTCTCAGACAACGTCCGGTCAACGAATTGCTCGACCGTATCGAACTGCATAACCCCCAACGCATTTACGATCTGGGCTGCGGCACCGGCATCGCTACGCAGTTGCTGGCCAAGCGTTGGCCGCGTGCGCATTTGCAGGGCGTCGACAGCTCCGCGCAGATGCTCGATGAGGCACGCTGCCTGCCGATCCGGGCGTTGTGGAAACATTGCGACCTGCTTGATTGGCAACCTGAGCAGCCGGCGGATCTGCTGTTCGCGGCCGCCGTGCTGCACTTTATCGAAGGCCATGAAAAACTGCTGCCGCGCCTGCTCGGTTATCTGAATCCCGGCGGCTGTCTGGCGGCGCACATGCCGGACTGGCGCGATGCGCTGTGGTATCGGCTGATGCTCGACACCCTCGAAAACGGCGGCCCCGGTGGCACACCACTGGGCACACCTGAACTACGCCAGCGCATGGCGGCGCGGCCGTTATTGGCACTGGAGGATTACTACCGGTTGCTCGCGCCCATGACTACGTCGCTGGATATCTGGGAGACCGAGCAGTTGCAGGTGGTTGACGGCAAGTCGCCGGTGTATGACTGGGTGAAGGTCTCGGCGCTGCGGCCGGTGATGCAGGCGTTGAGTTCAGCGGAACAGGCGCGGTTTATCTATCACTACCTGATGCGGGTGCATGAGCATTATCCGCAAGAGGGGGATGGGCATACGTTGTTTGCATTCAAGCGAATATTTATTGTCGCCACGGTTTGAAGAGCAAAAGATCGCAGCCTTCGGCAGCTCCTACAGGGCAACGCATTCCAAATGTAGGAGCTGCCGAAGGCTGCGATCTTTTTCGGTTTCAACCGTCAATCCCGGGATTCGACTCCTAGCTCATCCCACACCGACTCCGCCAGATGAAACGTCGCGTTCGCCGCCGGGATGCCGCAGTAAATTGCGCTCTGCATGATCACTTCCTTGATCTCGCCACGGCTGACGCCGTTGTTGGCTGCCGCGCGCAAGTGCAGTTTCAGTTCGCCCTCGCGGTTCATGCCGATCAGCATGGCGATGGTGATCAGGCTGCGGGTATGACGGGGCAGGCCCGGGCGGGTCCAGATGTCGCCCCAGGCGTGGCGGGTGATCATCTCCTGGAATTCCGAGTTGAACTCGGTCAGCGTGGTCAGGCTGCGATCGACGTGGGCATCGCCCAGCACCGCGCGGCGTACTTGCATGCCTTCGTCGTAACGTTGTTTCTCGTCCACAAATTCTTCCTCACTGAGCCTGCAGAAACGCCAGCACACGGTCGCTGAAAGCGGCACCGGCCTGCACGTTGGACAAATGCGCCGCATGGAACTCGGCGTACTCGGCACCGCGCACGTGGTCGCGGATGAAGTGCCCGCCGGACGGCGGCGTCATCGCATCTTCGCTGCCGGCAATCACCAGCAACGGCACGTTGATCGAAGCCAGTTGTTCACGGAAATCGGCATCGCGCACAGCCGCGCAGTTGGCCGCATAGCCTTGTGGATTGGTTGCGGCAAGCATGTCGGTAATCTTCTTCGCCGCCTCGGGATGCGCTGCGGAAAAGTCCGGGGTAAACCAGCGCGCAATCGAGGCATCACGCAGCGCGACCATCGCCGCCGGGCCATCGCGCAATACGGTTTCGATGCGCGGATTCCATACCGACGGATCGCCGATTTTCGCCGCCGTGTTGCACACGATCAGTTTGTGCAGACGATGGCCTGCGTTGATCCCCAGCCACTGACCGATCAGCCCGCCCATCGACAGTCCGCAGAAATGCGCGCGCTCGATGTGCAGCGCATCGAGCAGACCGAGCACGTCGCGACCGAGTTGTTCGATGCTGTACGGCCCCTCGGTGACCAGCGATTGCCCATGGCCGCGCGTGTCGAAACGCAGCACGCGGAAATGCTCGGTGAACGCCGGCATTTGCGCGTCCCACATGTGCAGGTCGGTGCCCAGCGAGTTGGACAGCACCAGCACCGGCGCCTCCGCCGGGCCCTCAATTTCATAGTGCAGTTCGCCATCGGCGAGTTGAACGAAAGCCACAGCCCTCTCCTTCAGACAGTCAAAGCGTTGTGTTCAGCCACCGCGCGCTCGACCCAGACTTGCGCCTGGCCGAGGTAATGCGCGGGGTTGAGAAGATCATCGAGTTCAGCGCCACTGAGTTCGGCAGTGACTTGCGGCTCATCAGCGAGCACCGCACGCAAATGACGTTGCTCGGCCACTGCACGTTTGCAGCATTGTTCGAGCAGGTGATGCGCGGTGTCGCGGCCGACGCGTTGGGCAAGGACGATGCTCACCGCTTCGGCCAGCACCAGGCCTTGGGTCAGTTCGAGGTTGCGGGCCATGCGCGCCGCGTCGACTTCCAGACCGTCGGCCAGCAAGCGCGCCTGTTGCAGCGAACCGGACACCAGGCAGCAGATTTCCGGCAGGGTTTCCCATTCGGCATGCCACAAACCAAGGCTGCGTTCATGTTCCTGCGGCATCGCGCTGAACAGCGTCGACACCAGCCCCGGCACCCGCGTGGCCGCGCCGATCAGCACCGCTGCGCCAACCGGGTTGCGCTTGTGCGGCATGGTCGACGAACCACCCTTGCCCGGTGCCGCAGGCTCGAATACTTCCGCTGCTTCGGTCTGCATCAACAGGCTGATGTCGCGGCCGAATTTGCCGAGGCTGCCGGCGATCAGGCCAAGCACCGCGCCGAATTCGACGATGCGATCACGCTGGGTGTGCCACGGTTGCTCGGGCAGGGTCAGTTGCAGCTCTTCGGCCAAGGCCTCAGCGATCGGCAACGCCTGTGCCCCCAGCGCCGCGAGGGTGCCGGAGGCGCCACCAAATTGCAGCACCAGCAGACGCGGTTTCAGCTCCTGTAGACGCTGACGGCTGCGCGTGACGGCGCCCAGCCATCCGGCGATTTTCATACCGAGGGTCACTGGCGTGGCATGTTGCAGCCAGGTGCGCCCGGCCAGTGGCGTGGTAGCGAAACGTTGTGCCTGAACGGCGAGCGAGTCGGCCAGTTGTGCCAGTTGGTTTTCGATCAGCACCAGCGCCTGGCGCAATTGCAGGACCAGCCCGGAATCCATCACGTCCTGGCTGGTCGCGCCCAGATGCACATAGCGCTCGGCTTCGGCATCGCTTGAGGCGACCTGCTTACCCAGCGCCTTGACCAGCGGAATCGCTGAATTGCCGGCCGTAGCAATCGCCTCGCCCAGCGCCGTGAAGTCATACAGACCCGCCTCGCACGCTGCGGCAATCGGTGCCACGGCCGATGCAGGAATCAGCCCGACCCGCGCCTCGGCCCGGGCCAGAGCCGCTTCGAAATCGAGCATCGCCTGCACCCGGCCCTGATCGCAGAACACTTCGCGCATATCGTGGGCGGTGAAGTAGGCATCGAACAATTGATTGCCCGGTCGCTGAGTCATAAACAGTCCTTGCCGGCGCGGGCCTCGCAGCCCGCGCACATGGGTTTACAGATCGTGGTGCAGATACTTCGCCTGCTTGGGCAAACGCAGGCTGAACAGGAAGGCCACCGCCATCATCGCCGTGACGTACCAGTAAAAGGCGTTTTCCATGCCGCCGGCCTTGAGGCTCAGGGCCACGAATTCTGCCGAGCCGCCGAAGATTGCATTGGCCACCGCGTAAGCCAGGCCGACACCGAGGGCGCGCACTTCCGGCGGGAACATCTCGGCTTTTACCAGACCGCTGATCGAGGTGTAGAAGCTGACAATCGCCAGCGCCAGAGTGATCAGCACGAAGGCGAGGAACGGGCTGCTGATGCTTTTCAGGCTGAGCAGAATCGGCACGGTGAACAGCGTGCCGAGGGCGCCGAACCAGAGCATCGAGTTACGTCGGCCGATCTTGTCGGCGAGCATGCCGAACAACGGCTGCATGCACATATACAGGAACAGCGCGCCGGTCATGATGTAGCTGGCGGTCTTGGCGTGCATCCCGGCGGTGTTCACCAGGTATTTCTGCATGTAGGTGGTGAAGGTGTAGAAAATCAGCGAGCCGCCAGCGGTGTAACCGAGGACGGTGATGAACGCCGCTTTGTGATCGCGAAACAGTGCAGTGATGCTGCCGGCGTCTTTGTGTGCGCGAGTTTCCTCGTTGGTGGTTTCCTTCAGCGAACGACGCAGGAACAGCGAAATCAGCGCCGCCACCGCACCGACCACGAACGGAATCCGCCAGCCGTAGGCACGCAGGTCTTCTTCAGTGAGGAACTGTTGCAGCACCACCACCAGCGACACCGCCAGCAGTTGTCCGCCAATCAGCGTCACGTACTGGAACGAGGCGAAGAAACCGCGCTGGCCCTTGAGCGCAACCTCGCTCATGTAGGTCGCGGTGGTGCCGTACTCGCCGCCCACCGACAGACCTTGCAGCAAACGCGCGAACAGCAACAGCAGCGGCGCCCAGACGCCGATGTCCTTGTAGGTCGGCAGGCAGGCAATCAGCAGCGAGCCGAAGCACATCATCAGAATCGAGATGAGCATCGAGTTCTTGCGCCCGTGCTTGTCAGCGACCCGGCCGAAAATCCAGCCACCAATCGGCCGCATCAGGAACCCGGCGGCGAATACGCCAGCGGTGTTGACCAGTTGCACGGTGGGGTTATCGGAGGGGAAAAACGCCGGGGCGAAATAGATCGCGCAGAAGGCGTAGACGTAGAAGTCGAACCACTCGACTAGATTGCCGGAGGAAGCGCCGACGATGGCGAAGATGCGCTTGCTGCGCTCTTCGCCGGTGTAGTGGGAGGTGGTGGTTGTCATTGTTTTTTCACTCGATAGGGACAGTCACAGTCTAGACATACTTTGCAACAGTCCCGTTCCACACCGGATCATCACTCAAGTCTGGATCAGCCTTTGTGGCGAGGGGATTTATCCCCGCTCGAGTGCGAAGCACTCGCAAATCAGATACACGCGGTTCATCTGAATACCGCGCCGACTGGTTTTTGGGGCTGCTTCGCAGCCCAGCGGGGATAAATCCCCTCACCACAGGGACTCTGTCCTGCAGGGGATTTGGGGTGTTCTCTCAATAATCGAAGAACACCGTCTCGGCATCGGTGCCCTGCAGAACCACATTCCACTGGTACACACCCGACGCATCCGCCTTGGCCAGCAAGGTTTGACGACGCTCCGCCGGCACACATTCCAGCAACGGGTCAGCCACGTTCGCCGGTTCACCTTCAAAATAAATCCGCGTCAGCAAATGCTTGACCAGACCACGGGCAAACACCAGCACCACCAGATGCGGCGCCTGGGTCGAACCTTTCAACCCCGGCACGGTGCCCGGTTTGATCGTGGTGAAACGGAAGCGCCCTTCAGCGTCCACCGGTACCCGGCCAAAGCCTTCGAAATTCGGATCGAGCGGTTTGTCCTGCTGATCTTCCGGGTGGTCGTACTTGCCGGCGGCGTTGGCCTGCCAGACTTCGAGCATGGCATCGTTGACGACATCGCCGTTGCCGTCGACCACCTGGCCGGTGATCGCCACGCGCTCGCCGAGAGTCAGCTCGTTGGCCAGGGTTTCGCGGTTCAGCCACGTCAGGCCGATGTGGTAATACGGCCCGACGGTGTGGGACGTGGTCGCATAGAGCGTCATCTTATTTCTCCATCGGCGTGGCTTCACGCCCGCGCAGCACGATGTCCCAGCGGTAACCGAGGGCGTAGGACGGAATGGTTTTTTCCAGATCGAAAGCAGCGATCAGGCGTTCCTTGGCCGAGGTGTCCGGCACGCAGTTGTAGATCGGGTCATACGCCAGCAGCGGGTCGCCGGGGAAGTACATCTGCGTGACCAGACGCGTAAGGATGCTCGGCCCGAACAGGGAAAAGTGGATGTGCGCCGGGCGCCAGGCGTTGTGGTGGTTGCCCCAAGGATAGGCGCCGGGCTTGATGGTCTGGAACTGGTACCAGCCATCGGCATCGGTGACGGTGCGGCCGGTGCCGGTGAAGTTCGGGTCCAGCGGCGCGTCGTGCAGGTCGCGGGCATGGTTGTAGCGGCCGGCGGCATTGGCCTGCCAGATCTCCACCAGAATCCCCGGCACCGGCAGGCCGTCTTCGTCGAGCACGCGGCCGTGAATGATGATGCGCTCGCCCAACGGCTCGCCGTCGTGCTGAGCGGTGAGGTCATTGTCCTTCTCGGCAACGTGTTCGGCGCCGATGGTCGGCCCGGTGATTTCCGACAGCGAGTGCGGCAGGTGCACCAACGGCTTGGACGGCGAGCGCAGGTTGGTGGATTGATACGTCGGGTGCAGGTAGTCAGGCTGAGTGCCTGCCTGTGGGCGACGGTAACCAGGCTTGTCAGTCATTTCGCTTTCCTCAGTTCTTGTAAGTGCCGCAGCGCGTCAGACACGTTCGATGGCCAGGGCCAGACCCTGGCCAACACCGACGCACATGGTCGCCAGACCTTTCTTGCCGCCAGTTTTTTCCAGATGATGCAGGGCGGTCAGCACCAGCCGCGCACCGCTCATGCCCAACGGGTGACCGAGGGCAATCGCGCCGCCATTCGGGTTGACCTGCGGCGCATCGTCGGCCAGGCCCAACTCGCGCAATACCGCCAGCCCCTGGCTGGCAAACGCTTCGTTGAGTTCGATCACGTCGAAATCGCTGACCGCGACGCCAAGGCGCTCGGTCAGTTTACGCACCGCCGGCACCGGGCCGATGCCCATCACCCGTGGTGCGACGCCGGCGCTGGCCATGCCGAGCACTTTTGCGCGGGCGGTCAGGCCGTGTTTTTTCACCGCTTCGGCTGACGCCAGAATCAGCGCAGCAGCACCATCGTTGACCCCGGAGGCATTGCCGGCGGTGACGGTTTTATCCGCGCCATTGACCGGTTTCAGTTTCGCCAGCGCTTCAATCGTGGTGTCGGCGCGCGGATGTTCGTCCTCGCTGACCACGGTTTCGCCCTTTTTGTGGGCGATGCGCACTTCGACGATTTCTTCAGCAAAGTAACCGGCAGCCTGCGCGGCGGCGGTACGTTGCTGACTGCGCAAGGCAAAGGCGTCCTGATCTGCGCGCAAGACCTTATAGTCGTCGGCGACGTTGTCAGCGGTCTGCGGCATGGCATCGACGCCGTACTGCGCTTTCATCAGCGGGTTGATGAAACGCCAGCCGATGGTGGTGTCTTCCAGCTTCATGTTGCGCGAGAACGCCGCGTCGGCCTTGCCCATCACGAACGGCGCGCGAGACATCGATTCGACGCCACCGGCAATCGCCAGCTCCATTTCGCCGCTGGCGATCGCACGGAATGCAGTACCGATCGCGTCCATGCCCGAAGCGCAGAGACGATTGAGCGTAACGCCGGGCACGCTGTCCGGCAGCCCCGCCAGCAGCAGCGCCATGCGCGCAACGTTGCGGTTGTCTTCGCCGGCCTGGTTGGCGCAGCCGAGGAACACTTCATCGACGGCATTCCAGTCCACCGAAGGATTGCGCTCCATCAGGGCTTTGATCGGCACGGCGGCGAGGTCATCGGCGCGCACGGCGGACAGTGCGCCGCCGAAACGGCCGATAGGGGTGCGAATCGCGTCGCAGATATACACGTCACGCATCATGCTTCTCCCGGTGCCTGACCGTGGGCGGCAGCGGTGCGCGCTTCCAGATCACGCAGCGCCGTCAGCTCGACTTCGGTCGGCTCAGCGGTGGTTTCAATAGAGTCGGCAAAACGGATCGCCCAACCGGTGGCGGCGACCACTTGCTCGCGGGTCACGCCCGGATGCAGCGCGGTGACCACGAATTCGTGGGTACCCTCCTCCGGTTCCATGATGCACAGATCGGTGATGATGCCCACCGGCCCGGCGCCCGGCAGTCCGAGACGTTTACGCGAATCGCCACCTTCGCCGTGACCGACCGAGGTGATGAAATCGAGCTTGTCGACAAACGAACGCGCCGACTGTTTAAGGATGATCAGCACGCTTTTCGCCGAACCGGCAATCTCCGGCGCGCCACCAGCACCCGGCAGGCGCACTTTTGGCGCGTGGTAGTCGCCGACCACGGTGGTGTTGATGTTGCCGAAACGGTCGACCTGCGCGGCGCCGAGGAAGCCAACGTCGATGCGCCCGCCCTGCAGCCAATAGCGAAAAATCTCACCGGTCGGCACCACGGTGTCGGCGGTCTCGGCCAGCTCACCGTCACCGATGGACAAAGGCAGTACGCTCGGCTTGGCGCCAATCGGGCCGGATTCGTAGATCAGCACCACGTCCGGCGATGAAGTCAGGCGCGCGAGGTTGGCGGCTTTCGATGGCAGGCCGATGCCGACGAAGCATACCGAGCCGTTCTTCAGGCGCCGGGCCGCCGCGACGGTCATCATTTCATTGGTGGTGTAAGTCATTACTTGGCCTCCGAAGCAGCGGCCAATTTGGCCTGGAATTCGCTGAAGTCAGCGCAGCCATGGATGTATTCGTTGATCCACGCGGTAAACGTCTCACGGTCGCGAGCGATCGGGTCCCACGCCTGATAGAAACGATTGTCACGCTCGGTGTAACCGTGGGCGTAGGACGGATGCGCGCCGCCCGGCACATGGCAGACCGCGCTCAAGGCCCAGGTCGGCAGTACGCAAGCGTTCATCGGTGCATTGAGGTCGTCGACGATTTCTTCCACGGTGACGATGCAGCGCTTGGCCGCCAGCGCGGCTTCTTTCTGCACACCGAGAATGCCCCAGAGCAACACGTTGCCTTTGCGGTCGGCCTTCTGCGCGTGAATCACGGTGACGTCCGGGCGCACCGATGGCACTGCCGCCAGCACTTCGCCGGTGAACGGACAGGTCACGGTTTTGATCAGCGGATTGACCTTCGGCAGGTCGGAGCCGGCGTAGGCACGCAGCACTGCGAACGGCAGGCCGGACGCGCCGGCGACGTAGGCGTTGGCGAGGTCGGCGTGGCTGTGTTCTTCGATTTCCAGCGCGTGCGGCCACTGTTTCTCGACCGCGTCACGCAGGCGGTGCAGCGAGCCCACACCCGGGTTGCCGCCCCAGGAGAAAATCAGTTTGCGCGCGCAACCGGCGCCGATCAGTTGGTCGTAGATCAGGTCAGGCGTCATCCGCACCAGCGTCAGATCTTTCTTGCCTTGACGAATGATTTCATGACCCGCTGCCGTAGGGATCAGGTGAGTGAAGCCTTCGAGGGCGACGGTATCGCCGTCGTTGACGAATTGCTTCACCGCGTCGTGCAGCGAAAGGATCTCAGCCATGGAGCGGGCTCCTGTTCTTGTAAGGAATCGCCAGTGATAAAAAGGCGCGAGGTTCAGCGCCGGAGTCACTGAAGATTAAGCTCGGGAAATTCGCCAAACAATCCGATAATCGACTGAGCGTTCGTTTATCGAACGGATTGTTGTTCAGCTAACAATCTGATCAAAAGCTTCGCGAGCAGGCTCGCTCCCACCTTGGAATGCATTCCAGAATGTGGGAGCGAGCCTGCTCGCGAAGGGGCCAGTCTGTTCAATAACGATCTGCGCCCGACTCAGGTCGCATCCGCATGACTGACCATGCCTTTGATCAGCACCGCCGCCGTCGCCAAACCGGCCGGGATCACCAGTGCGGTCAGCACCTGCTCGAAATTCCAGCCCAGGCCGAGCAAGGTTGCGCCCATCCACGCGCCGAGGATCGCGCCGAAGCGGCCGATGCCGAGCATCCACGACACACCGGTCGCGCGGCCTTGAGTCGGGTAGAAGCGCGCGGCCAATGACGGCATCGCCGATTGCGCGCCGTTGACGCACATCCCCGCCACCAATACCAGCGTCGCCAGCAAGGTGATGTTGCCCAGGCTCTGCCCTACGGCGTAGGCAAACACCCCGGCCAGCAGGTAGAAAATGCCGATGACCTTGTGCGGATTGAAGCGATCCATCGCCCAGCCCACCCCGACCGCGCTCAACACGCCGCCAAACTGGAACAACGCACCGATGAACGCGGCCTGCTCCATGCTCGCGCCGCTGTCGCGCATCAGCGTCGGCAGCCAACTGGTCAGCAGGTACACAATCACCAGCCCCATGAAATAAGTCAGCCACAACAGCAGCGTGCCGGTGCTGTAAGTGCCGGAGAAGATCACCGCGAAGACGTTGCGTGCCTTGACGGTTTTCTGTTCCGGCACGCTGAAGCTCGCAGCCTGGGCGACGGTAATTGGGTCGATCGGCGCGAGGGTCTTGCGTACTTTGTCGGTGCCACGGTTGCGCACCACCAGGTAGCGCGCCGATTCCGGTAGCCAGAACACCAATACCACGGCGAGGATCAGCGGCAGGATCCCGCCGATCATCAGCAGAGCATGCCAGCCGAACGCCGGGATCAGCTTCGCGGAGATGAAACCGCCGCCGGCCATGCCGAGGTTGAAACCGCAGAACATGCTGGTCACCAGCAGCGACTTCTTGCGCTCGGGTGTGTATTCCGAAAGCAGGGTCGTGGCGTTGGGCATGCCCGCGCCGAGACCGAGGCCGGTGAGGAAGCGCAACACCAGCAGTTGTTCGACGTTGGTGCTGTACGCCGAGGCCAGGCTGAAGCCGCCGAACAGAATCACCGCACCGACGAGGACGACTTTGCGCCCGAAGCGGTCAGCCAAAGGGCCGGAGCCGAGAGCGCCGAAGACCATGCCTATCAGCGCAGCACTCATCACCGGGCCGAGGCTGGCGCGGTCGATGCCCCAGTCTTGCGACAGCGCCGGGGCGATGAAGCCCATGGCGGCGGTGTCTAGGCCGTCGAGAAATACGATCAGGAAACACAGGATCACCACCCGCCACTGATAGCGCGAGATCGGTTGGGCGTTGATGAAGGTCTGCACATCGAGGCAGTTACCCACAGCGGACTGAGGCTGGTTCATTATTTTTATTCCACGCAAAAAACGCAGTCGAACGGCGGCCGGCCAAAGGAAGGCACGGTCACAAGAATAGAAGGTTGTAATCAGGCGTTGCGGTGAACCCGGCAACAACGGGCGGGATACAGACAGTCGGGGAGCGAGCGCATGGTGAGTTGCCTCTTGTCATTATTATGGGGTCGACAGTCCGGCGAGCTCATTCACATCAGCGCCGGATGACGCTGCCGCGACATTAATGATCCGAGGGTTTTAGCGTCAATTCGATAAACGCAACACTGTGCGTTTATCGAACAGCTTCCTCAGGCGAACAGCTGCGCACTGAGGTCGCGACTGGCGCTGAGCAGGCCGGGCAAGAAGCGCTGCTCCAGCTCGGCGCGACTGACCCGCCCGGCGTGGGTGCTGACATTCAGCGCGGCGACCACTTGCCCCGAGGCGTCGTACACCGGCACAGCGATCGAGCGCAGCCCCTGTTCCAGTTCCTGATCGACAATGCACCAGCCCTGCTGCCGCACCTGCTGCAAACATTCGAGCAACGCGTCGGGGGTATGAATGGTGCGGCTGGTCTTGGCCACCAGTTCGGCGTGGTCGAGGTATTCGCCAAGGGAGGTGTCGTCCAGCGCGGCCAACAGAATGCGCCCCATCGACGTGCAATAGGCAGGGAGACGCCCGCCGACGGAAAGGTCGACCGAGATCAATCGCTGAGTGGTCGCCGAACGCGCGATATAGAGAATGTCATCGCCCTCCAGCGTCGCCATGTTGCAGGCCTCGTGCAGTTGCTCGCTCATGCGATCCAGATACGGTTGGGCCGAGACCGCCAGCGGCGTCGAGGACAGATAGGCATGGCCGAGGGTCAGCACTTTCGGCAGCAGCGAATAGGTGCGCCCGTCGGTGGTGGCGTAGCCGAGCTTGATCAGCGTGTGCAGGCAACGGCGCACGGCGGCGCGGGGGATTTCCGTGCGATGACTGATCTGCGCGATGGTCAGGTGGCGTTTGCGCTCCTGAAACGCCTGCACTACCGCCAGACCACGGGCCAGGGACGTCATGAAATCCGGATCACCGGTCAGCGCCTGAATGCGCTTGGCCGGCGAGGCGACGATGGGCGGCGCCACCGACGTGAAGGAGTTGCGCATTTGATCGTTCATTTCTTGTCCTTGTCCGGCACGCATCGATGCCTAGTCAAACGGCTCGCCGCGCGATGCACAAGCACCGGGGCGCCAACATTGGGCGATTATCGAACCGCCGACCGATAATCGCAATCCAGTGCCCCGCCCTCCTCTTCATGCTAGAGGCAGCTTTAGCGATTCTGCTCGCAACTTAGTTGTTCCAGTTAATGGCGCCAAAAACAGAACGCCGGTTCTATAACGCTGTCTTTACACTTAACTAGCGGCAAAAGTTGCCAGCAACAAAACCATCACACATTCAGAACCGTTTTTAACTTGGCAAAGATAGTCATTCCCGAATCGGCCGCTATAATGCACCCTAGTCGCGGCGCTTTAATCAAAAGCCCGCGACTTGCTGAAACGAGGTCCTTCGTCTCAGCTCCGGCCAGCGCCCGGCGCCCATCACACATGCAACGCCAGCGCTCGCTGAAACAGGAAACTGATGCTGCGTCAGTTTTTATCTGGTGCCGTAGCCGCCTGTAACACGGAAGTCTTGATCGCCTCTGCAATGTCTCCGCGCCTGATCGGGCTGTGGATGACTGGCGGGGGCGCGCAATTGACTCGTTGCAGTGTGTTTCACCGGATATTCAATTCAACTCATACAGGTAGCACCGTGACAAAAGACGAACTGCGCGCGGAACTAGAGCGCCAGGAACAACGTTACAAGGAAGTTTACGGCGGGGAAGTCACCACCTACGCCGCTCAGCCGGAACCGGAACGCAAGGCATGGCGCAAGCGCCCTACCGTCCAGGATCAGGTGTTCAAGCAGGAAATTGAAAAGATCGAAAAGGAACTCAAAGCCGAAGAGCCATGAGCCACGGCGGTTGAGCATTCGAAAGTCGGCGTCCGCCTGAGCCACAGCGCGGTGGAAGACGACACCTCGCGCGCCCGCTATCCGCGGGCAGCGGCTGCATCGCTGTTCTGCGGCGTATGAACGAGCGTCCCACAGGTTTCAGAGATATTTCAGACAAGCGTTTGAGCCTTTGCGATGTCTGAAAAAACGCCTCGAAAATATAGTTTATTCAATAAAATCAAGTAGTTGAAAAACCCTGCGTGCTGCTTGGTTTTCACGCCCTGCAACAAATTAAATCGAAGAAGGGTGTGACCAGTGAGCAGACGGGGCATCGATTTCCTGTCTTTTCTGGCATAATCGCGCCCCCTTACGACCGGGTCAGAAAACCTTCATGATCGATTTATTCAGCGGACTGGATGCTTGGGTGCTTGTGAGCCTCTTGCTCGCCCTGACGTTTGTCCTCGCCTTCGAGTTCATCAATGGATTTCATGACACCGCTAACGCGGTAGCCACTGTTATCTACACCAAAGCCATGCCGCCACACCTGGCGGTGTTCTTTTCCGGTGTGTTCAATTTCCTCGGCGTGCTGCTGGGCGGCGTTGGCGTGGCGTATGCCATCGTCCACCTGCTGCCGGTTGAACTGCTGATCAATGTGAACACCGGCCATGGCCTGGCGATGGTGTTCTCGTTGCTCGCCGCGGCAATCGCCTGGAACCTGGGCACCTGGTACTTCGGTATCCCGGCTTCCAGCTCGCACACCCTGATCGGCTCGATCCTCGGTGTCGGCCTGGCCAACGCGCTGATCAACGACATTCCGTTGAGAGATGGCGTGAACTGGCAGAAAGCGATCGACATCGGCGCCTCGCTGGTGTTCTCGCCAATGGCCGGCTTCCTCATCGCCGCGCTGGTGCTGATCGGCCTGAAATGGTGGCGCCCGCTGTCGAAGATGCACAAGACGCCGGAACAACGCCGCAAGATCGACGACAAAAAGCACCCGCCGTTCTGGAACCGTCTGGTCCTGGTGATCTCGGCCATGGCCGTGAGCTTCGTGCACGGTTCCAACGACGGCCAGAAAGGCATCGGCCTGATCATGCTGGTACTGATCGGTATCGTCCCGGCGCAGTTCGTACTCGACCTGAACAGCACCACCTACCAGATCGAACGCACCCGCGACGCGACCCTGCACCTGAGCCAGTTCTACCAGCGCAACGCCGATTCGCTGGGTGAGTTCCTGGCCCTGGGCAAGAGCGTGGAAGGCGACCTGCCGGAGAAATTCCGCTGCAACCCGCAGCAGACCGAACCGACCATCACCGCCCTGCTGCACACCCTTAAAGGTGTAGCGGACTACCATTCGCTGTCGTCGGACAGCCGCATCGAAGTGCGTCGCTACCTGCTCTGCCTGGACGACACGGCGAAGAAAGTCGGCAAGCTGCCAGGCCTCGAAGCCCGTGAAAAGGCTGACCTCGACAAGCTGCGCAAAGATCTGACCACCACCACTGAATACGCCCCGTTCTGGGTGATTCTGGCGGTCGCCCTGGCACTGGGCCTGGGCACCATGGTCGGCTGGAAGCGCGTAGTGCTGACCATTGGCGAGAAGATCGGCAAGCAGGGCATGACCTATTCCCAGGGCATGTCGGCGCAGATCACCACCGCCAGTCTGATCGGCATGGCCAACATCTTCAGCCTGCCAGTGTCGACCACTCACGTGTTGTCTTCGGGTGTGGCCGGGACCATGGTTGCCAACAAAAGCGGCCTGCAGGGTGGCACGGTCAAGACTATTCTGCTGGCCTGGGTACTGACCTTGCCAGCGACCGTGGCGCTGTCGGCCGGGTTGTTCTGGTTGGCTTCGAAGGCTTTGGGTAGTTGATCGTTAGCTGTTGATTGGAAAAGGCGTGATTCGTGAGGATCACGCCTTTTTTGTTATTGGGGGTAAGAAGTCTGCCGAAGGGGCAAAAGATCAAAAGCCAAAGCAAAAGCCAGATCAAGAGCCCCTCACCCTAGCCCTCTCCCGGAGGGAGAGGGAACTGACCGAGGTGTTTAATCGAAGTACGCCGACCTGAGATACCGAGTCGATGCAGGTTTTGAACACCACACAAATCGGCCCCCTCTCCCTCGGGAGAGGGCTGGGGTGAGGGGCAGCAACAATGCAAATCAAAAGCCGAACACCCACGCTTTTCACCACTCAATAGGCCGAGTGTCAGCTCGCCTGCTTTTGATCTTGATCCACCGGCGACGTCGGAAGGCTGAGTGGAGGGATTGATCCGGGCGTGGGAGCGCAGCGACCGTCTGGCGCAGCCAGACACAGCGGAAGGAGGTGCAGCGAAGCAAACCGGAGCCGCTGCGCCCGGATCAGTCCCGGAGCGAAGGGACCCGAGCCTGCGAGGGCCGAACGCAGGAGCTAGCGTTTTTTGCTTACTTTTCTAGGCGCTTGTAAAAAAGTAAGTCGCCGTAAGGGCGAAACCGCCAGCCGCCACACCCGAAGCAACGGATATTCACCCAAAACCCCAACAGCCTGGTCGGCCGAAAGGCCGCCAAGGCACAAAAAAAAAGGGGCAACCGAAGTCGCCCCAAAATGCCTTGCGTGCCCATCAATCCAGAAGAACTCACTTGCGCCGCTTATGCGCATCCTTCCAGATAAAAAATCCAAACCCTGCAAAAAACAGCACCATGAGCCCCACCGTGAGAACCCCGGCAAACACCACGTTATCGAAAAACATGACTGACCTCCCGGCCCTGCTTTGCTGCGATGGATTCAAATTAACAAACACACAGGCGCACATATTGACCAGGATCAATATCCGCAACGTTGGGAAATAAAGGAGGGGAAATAACTGATCTGCATCAACCAATGCAGCGGGAGATCAACGCTTTTTCGGCTTGTTCTTCGACTTTTTCTTGGCTTTTCCCAACGGCATCGCCTGCTCGAAAGCCTGGCGCACTTCGTTCAGGCGCTTCTCGTTGAGGTCATGCACACGCTTGGCGCGTTCAGTGCTGAGGTCGATCAGTTTGTCGTCTTGGCTCATGGCGTCCGGCACATCGCAGAAGAGATCACAGCTGCCGTCACCGACAGGATTGCGCCAATCATGCCGCTTGGCGCAGGCGCTGACCAGTCACTGCTCAAATCTCGATATCGACCCACAGCCCCTGACGCGGCTGATCGTCTATCAACGGCACCACCGGCACGGTGTTGTCGGCGTTCAACTCGGTACCCGGCACGGCCAGATGCTCTTCAGGATCTTCATCCGCCTCGCGGCGTCGGCGGTCACGTTCCTGTTGACGACGCTGTTCTTCGCGCGCCAGCAGACGATCCTCTTCCGGATCACGCTTCTGCAGATCGATCGTGCTTTCGTTGGAGCTTTCCTGCACCGGCACCACTGGCGGGATGTCCGGCCGCTGGCGGATCGGATCCTGCTGGGAAGTGATCGGCACGGCGCTCAAGGGGAGCATCGGTGGCAACATATAAAGGTCTCCTGTCTGCAGGCTATCGGCTGGGGCGCAGGCGCCTTGAGCCGCCTGTCGCAAACTTGTGATGCACTTGGCACCTGCTGGAGCTGCCGAAGGCTGCGATCTCTTATGGGACAACGCAAAACCGAAGTGTTCCCACAGATCAAAAGATCGCAGCCTGCGGCAGCTCCTACCCCAGTATTTCTTTGGCCTCAGGGTCGCATTCCGTTAAGATAGCCCGCTTTTTCAAGGTGGGAGTCAGGCAGCATGGCGCAGCAGTATCAACCGGGGCAACGCTGGATCAGTGACAGCGAAGCAGAGCTTGGTTTAGGCACCGTTCTGGCACAGGACGGCCGCTTGCTGACCGTGCTTTACCCGGCCACTGGCGAAACCCGCCAGTACGCGCTACGGAATGCGCCCCTGACCCGCGTGCGGTTCTCGCCGGGCGACTCCATCACCCATTTCGAAGGCTGGAAGATGACCGTGCAGCAGGTCGACGACGTCGACGGGCTGATGGTCTACCACGGTCTCAACGGGCAGAACGAGGTCGTTACCCTACCGGAAACCCAGCTGTCGAACTTCATTCAGTTCCGTCTGGCCAGCGACCGCCTGTTCGCCGGACAGATCGACCCGCTGCCGTGGTTCTCCCTGCGCTACAACACCCTTGAACACACCAGCCGCCAGTTGCAGTCCTCGCTGTGGGGCCTGGGTGGCGTGCGTGCGCAACCGATCGCGCACCAGCTGCACATCGCCCGCGAAGTCGCCGACCGTATCGCCCCGCGCGTATTGCTGGCGGACGAAGTGGGTCTGGGTAAGACCATCGAAGCCGGTCTGGTCATCCATCGCCAACTGCTTTCGGGGCGCGCCAACCGCGTGCTGATCCTGGTCCCGGAAAACCTCCAGCATCAGTGGCTGGTGGAGATGCGCCGCCGCTTCAATCTGCAGGTCGCGCTGTTCGACGAAGAACGCTTTATCGAAAGCGATGCCACCAACCCGTTCGAAGACACGCAACTGGCGCTGGTCGCGCTGGAGTGGCTGGTCGATGACGAGAAGGCACAGGACGCCTTGTTCGCTGCCGGTTGGGACCTGATGGTGGTCGACGAAGCGCACCACCTGGTCTGGCATGAAGACAAGGCCAGCGCGGAGTATTCGCTGGTCGAGCAACTGGCCGAAGTCATCCCCGGCGTGCTGCTGCTCACCGCCACCCCGGAACAACTCGGTCAGGACAGCCACTTCGCCCGTCTGCGCCTGCTCGACCCGAACCGTTTCCACGACCTGGCCGCGTTCCGCGCCGAGAGCGATAACTATCGCCCGGTCGCCGAAGCGGTGCAGGAACTGCTCGACAAGGGCCGTCTCTCCGCCGAGGCGCACAAGACCATTCACGGTTTCCTCGGCAACGAAGGCGAAACCCTGCTCACCGCCGTCAACGATGGCGATACTGAAGCCAGCGCCCGCCTCGTGCGTGAACTGCTCGATCGCCACGGCACCGGCCGCGTGCTGTTCCGCAACACCCGCGCCGCCGTGCAGGGTTTCCCGGAGCGCAAACTGCATCCGTATCCGCTGCCGTGCCCCGACGAATACCTCGAACTGCCGCTGGGCGAACACGCCGAGCTGTACCCGGAAGTCAGCTTCCAGGCGCAACCGGACGCCGACGAAGAACAGCGCTGGTGGAAATTCGATCCGCGCGTCGAGTGGCTGATCGATCAGCTGAAAATGCTCAAGCGCACCAAAGTGCTGGTGATCTGCGCCCACGCCGAAACCGCGATGGACCTGGAAGACGCCCTACGCGTGCGTTCCGGCATCCCGGCCACGGTGTTCCACGAAGGCATGAACATCCTCGAGCGGGATCGCGCCGCCGCCTACTTCGCCGATGAAGAGTTTGGCGCTCAGGTGCTGATCTGCTCGGAAATCGGCAGTGAAGGTCGCAACTTCCAGTTTGCTCATCATCTGGTGCTGTTCGATCTGCCGTCGCACCCTGACTTGCTCGAGCAGCGTATCGGCCGTCTCGACCGGATCGGCCAGAAGCACATCATCGAACTGCACGTGCCGTACCTGGAAACCAGCCCGCAAGAGCGCCTGTTCCAGTGGTACCACGAAGCGCTCAACGCCTTCCTCAACACCTGCCCGACCGGCAACGCCTTGCAGCATCAGTTCGGCCCACGCCTGCTGCCGCTGCTCGAAGAAGCCGATGACGGCGAGTGGCAAGCGCTGATCGACGAAGCACGCGCCGAGCGTGAGCGTCTCGAAGCCGAGCTGCACACTGGCCGCGACCGTCTGCTGGAACTCAACTCCGGTGGCGCTGGCGAGGGTGAAGCGCTGGTAGAAGCGATCCTCGAGCAGGACGACCAGTTCGCCCTGCCGATCTACATGGAAACCCTGTTCGACGCCTTCGGCATCGACAGCGAAGACCATTCGGAAAACGCCCTGATCCTCAAGCCGAGCGAGAAGATGCTCGACGCCAGTTTCCCGCTGGGCGACGACGAAGGCGTGACCATCACCTACGACCGCAATCAGGCGCTGTCGCGCGAAGACATGCAGTTCATCACCTGGGAACACCCTATGGTGCAAGGCGGCATGGATCTGGTGCTGTCCGGTTCGATGGGCAACACCGCCGTCGCGCTGATCAAGAACAAGGCGTTGAAGCCGGGCACCGTGTTGCTCGAATTGCTCTACGTCAGCGAAGTGGTCGCACCGCGCTCGCTGCAACTGGGTCGCTACCTGCCACCGGCGGCGCTGCGTTGCCTGCTCGATGCCAATGGTAATGACCTGTCGCCACGGGTGTCGTTCGAAACCCTCAACGATCAGCTGGAAAGCGTGCCACGGGCCAGCGCCAACAAGTTCATCCAGGCCCAGCGCGATCAGCTGACGCCACGGATCAACGCCGGCGAAGAAAAGATCGCCCCGCGTCACGCCGAGCGTGTGGCCGAAGCGCGCCGTCGTCTGGCCGCCGACACCGACGAAGAACTGGCGCGCCTGACCGCGTTGCAAGCGGTCAACCCGACCGTGCGCGACAGCGAACTGGAGGCGTTGCGCACTCAGCGTGAGCAGGGTCTGGCGATGCTCGACAAAGCGGCGCTGCGCCTGGAAGCGATTCGGGTGTTGGTGGCGGGTTAACCGCCCCGCTCCACCGCTGAAAACCAAGAGGCCCGCAGTGATGCGGGCCTTTTTTATTTCAGAAGCAAAAGATCGCAGCCTTCGGCAGCTCCTACAGGGGAAACGCATTCACATGTAGGAGCTGCCGAAGGCTGCGATCTTTTGTTCTTAAGCAGTCGCCGCAGAAATTTCTGGCTCAACCACCGCCACCAATCCCTCCTTCATCCGCTGCGCATCGCGAACAAAACACCGCGATGCCAGAAACAGAAAGACCATCGTCAGGAACAGCGCCACCGGGATCAGGTACATCGCGTCATGCAGGCCGACAGCCTTGAACGCTTCGGTCATCTGCTCAGCCCCCGCCGCCAGCATCGCCGTATGCGCGAAATGATCCGACAGCCCACCCACCACCACTGGCCCCAACCCGCCGCCGAGCAGATACAGACCGGCAAAGAACAACGCCATCGCCGTCGCCCGCAGGCGCGGTTCGACGACATCCTGAATCGCCGTGTACACGCAGGTATAGAAGTTGTACGCGAACAGCCAGCCGACACTGAACACCGCGACGAACACACCAATCTCGATGCGCCCGGCATGCAGCGCCCACGCCGTACACAGGGTCGAAATGATCAGACTGAACGCGGCAAACAACAGCCGCCCACTGGCGAAGCGCTGGTGAATCTTGTCGGCGATCCAGCCGCCAAGGGTCAGCCCGACCAGTCCGGTGACGCCGACGATCACGCCCGTGGCCACCGCCGCCTCCTGCAACGGCATGAGGAAATAGCGCTGCAGCATCGGCACCAGAAACGAGTTGCAGGCATAGGTCGCGAAGTTGAAGCACAGCCCGGCCATCACCAGCCACAGGAAGGTCGGCACGGCGAGGACGCGGCGGATCGGTTTGTCGACTTTCTCTTGCGAGACCTGCACGGTTTCCGCTGCGCCGCGTTTTGGCTCTTTGATGAAGAACATGAACACCGCGAGGATCAGCCCCGGCACGGCGGCGATGAAGAACGGCGCGCGCCAGCTGTCGAACGCCTTGACCATCGCGCCGATGGTGAAGAACGCCAGCAGCAGCCCCAGCGGCAGGCCAAGCATGAAAATACCCATCGCCCGCGCCCGACGGTGTGCGGGAAACAGGTCGCCGATCAGCGAGTTGGCCGCTGGTGCGTAACTGGCTTCGCCGATGCCGATGCCCATGCGCACGATGAGGAAACTCCAGAAACTGCCGACCATGCCGTTGACCGCAGTCAGCGCACTCCAGGTGGCCAGGCCCCAGCCCATCAGTTTGCTGCGTGAACCGGTGTCGGCCATGCGCCCGAGTGGCAGGCCGGCAATCGCGTAAACGATGGTGAACGCGGTGCCGATGATGCCCAGCTGAAAGTCGCTGAGGTGCCATTCCATGCGGATCGGTTCGATGATGATCGCCGGGATGGTGCGGTCGAAGAAATTGAACAGGTTGGCGAGGAACAGCAGGAACAGAATGCGCCAGGCATTCGCCGCTTGGGTCGAGTTCTGCATGGGTCCGTCTCTTTATTGTTATGAGGGCTTCACTGCCAGCGCGTCGAGCCCGGAACCTGCAATCTAGTCAGCTGCGCCGGGGCTGTCTGTCATCATTCGTCAGCCTGATATCGACCCATCGCACTGTAACGAAACGTAAGCCCTTGATAAGTCTGAAATCCCCCGCCATACGGGGCTTTCGCGGCAAAATCCAGCGACAAAAAAATAGTTTCGCGCCCCCCTTCCCAACGCCATGGCAAAGTCTAGAATGGCCGCCGGATCCGTCCGGATCTTCCGATCAATCCCTTTGATACCCCCGCCCATGTCCGAAGCCAGTCCGTGTCTGAATTGCGGTGCCTGCTGTTCCCATTTTCGTGTGTCTTTTTTCTGGGGTGAGTGCTCATCCTCTGGCGGGACGGTGCCCGATGAACTGGTCGCGCAGATCACCCCGAGCCGGGTGGCAATGATCGGCACCGATCGCAAACCGGCGCGTTGCATGTCCCTGGCGGGTGAGGTCGGCAGCGCTGTGGCCTGCACGATCTATGACAAGCGCTCGAGCACCTGCCGCGAGTTCGAGGCGTCGTGGGAGAACGGCGAGCACAATCCCGACTGCGACAAGGCCCGCGCCGCCCACGGCCTGCCCCCCTTGCCGCCACACTGGAATGATCTGCCGCTGGAGCGCATTGCCTGAGCCTTAGCGCAAATCGCTATGAGGCTAATGGCAAAATCATTACCACCAATATGCCACTACGGCTTGCAGCCGGAAAACCGCCTCTATACTGCTTTCATTCGCCTGCGTTGATTGACGCAAGGGCCAGATGAATCCGAGACGGGGCATGCTATGGAGTGGCTTGGTTTGCAGTTTGTTGCCGAGCTGCCGGCGAGCGGGCAGATTCTCCTCGATTGCAGCCACAACCCTTTGTTGGTGATGGTGGCCTATCTGGTCGCCTGCGCGGCGAGCTTCGCCACCCTGGACATGGCAGAGCGCCTGGTGCATGCCGAAGATCCGGGGTCGCGGCGAATCTGGCGCTGGATCGGCGCGACCTGCCTGGCCGGCGGCATCTGGGCCATGCACTTCATCGGCATGCTGGCTTTCCAGACCCCCATTGATATTCAGTACGACCTCGGCATCACCCTCTTGTCGTTACTGATCGCCCTGCTCGCCTCGTGGCTGGCCATGCATACCCTCAGTGAGGTGCAGCCGAGCGCGTTGCATTGCCTCAAGACCGCATGTGTCATCGGTTTGGGCATCGCGGGCATGCATTACGTCGGCATGGCAGCGATGAAGTCGAGCGCCACCGCCTACTATCAGCCAGGGCTGTTCGCGCTGTCGGTGCTGATTGCCATCGGCGCCAGTTTCACCGCGCTGTGGGTGGCGCGCTATTTGAGCGAAGGCAGTGGCGTGGCGCATCAATTGCTCAAGTACAGCGCGGCACTGATTCTCGGCGCCGGCATCATCAGCATGCACTTCACTGGCATGGCTGCGCTGGATCTGGTGCTTCCCGAAGGTGCCCTGGCAGCGAGCGGCAGTGAAACCGGGCATTTGCAACTGGGCCTGACCGTGGCGCTGATCATCCTGTTGATCCTCGGCAGTGCGATCAGCGCCGCCCTCGCCGACAAGAAACTGCAGAACAAGGAAAACGACCTGCGCCGGGTCAACGCCTTGCTCAGTCAACTCGATCAGGCGCGCATGTCCTTGCAGCAAGCGGCCAATTACGACGCGCTGACCAATCTGATCAACCGCCGTGGTTTCAACCAGATGTTCGCCGAAAAACTCAGCCAGAAAACCAGCGAGGGCGGCATGCTCGCGGTGATGTTTCTCGACATCGACCACTTCAAGCGCATCAACGACAGCCTCGGCCATGACGCCGGTGACGCGCTGCTCAAAGTCATCGCCCAGCACATCAAAAGCTCGGTACGCAGCCATGAAGACGTGGTCGCGCGGTTCGGCGGCGACGAGTTCTGCATCCTCATCAGCCTGCGTGACCGCGAGGAGGCGCGCGGCATGGCCCAGCGCATCATGCACAAGATGAAAGAGCCGATCGAACTGGCCGGCCGGCGCATGGTGATGACCACCAGCATCGGCATCAGCCTGTTCCCCGAAGACGGCACCACTTGCGAAGAGCTGCTCAAGCACGCCGACCTGGCCTTGTACCAATCCAAAGGCGCCGGGCGCAACGGTCTGCACTTCTTCAATTCCAGCCTGAAGACCCGCGCCAGTTTCGAGCTGCAACTGGAAGAGGAACTGCGCAGTGCGCTGCGGCAAGACCACGCGCTGATGCTCTACTACCAGCCGATATTCGAAGTGAAAACCGGACGCGTGACCAAACTCGAAGCGCTGATTCGCTGGCAGCATCCGGTTCACGGTTTGCTCACGCCGGATCGCTTCATCGGTATCGCCGAGAACAACGGTTTGATTGCCGAACTGGACAACTGGGTGCTGCGCCGCGCCTGCAAGGATCTCGGCGAGCTGTCGCGGCATGGTTGTGCCGAATTGAAAATCGCCTGGAACTGCTCGCCGCTGAATCTGGCGCGCGAAGAGCTGGCCGAGGAGATCGAGCACGCCTTGCACACGGCGGGCGTTGCCCCGGAACGCCTGGAACTGGAGGTCACCGAAAACGCCTTGATGGGCAATATCGCCGACACTCTGGTGCTGTTGCGGCAGATCCGCGCCCTCGGTGTGTCGCTGTCGATCGATGATTTCGGCACCGGCTACTCGTCGCTGGCCTACCTCAAGCGCCTGCCGCTGAACACCCTGAAGATCGACCGCTCGTTCATCCTCGACATCCCCACCGCCACGGCGGACATGGAGATCGTCCAGGCGATCATTGTCATGGCTCACACCCTGCATCTGCAGGTAGTCACCGAGGGCGTCGAGAGCCTGGAGCAATACGAGTTTCTCGAGCGTTCGGGCTGCGATTTCATTCAGGGTTATCTGCTCAGCCGCCCGGTGCCGCTGGACGAATTGCGCGCGGTGCTCGATGAAATCAACCAGCGCAAACCCGTCCTCGGGGTCAATCCGTTGAGTCTGGCGCGCGATACATTTGCACCAGCGTCGCTGGATCCTTCGCTAAAAAGCCTTGCGCCCCATGCAGGCGCATCAATTGTGCGGCCAATCCGCTGATTGGCGTCGCCGAGCCCTGCTCGCGGGAAAATTTCACCGCCGTGTCGAGATCCTTGAGCAGCGTGCGCACGTGCCACTTGATCGGTTCGAAACGGCTCTCGGCCATTTGCGGGGCAAGGATTTGCAAGGGCTTGGAATCGGCAAAGCCACCGGCCAGCGCCTCGGCGATCAGACTGGCATCGACCCCCGCCTGCTCGGCCAGCGCCACCACTTCGGCAATCACCAGCGCATTGCACGCGACGATCATCTGGTTACAGGCCTTGGTCACCTGGCCGGCACCGATGCCGCCCATGTGCGTGACGCGCTGACCGAGGTTGAGCAGCACCGGGCGCACGCGCTCAAGATCTGCCGCTGCACCACCGACCATGATCGCCAGACTGCCAGCCTCGGCGCCGACCACACCGCCGGACACCGGTGAATCAAGCCAACCCATAGCGGTTTTCTCGGCCAGCTCTGCGGCCATCTCGCGAGTCGCGGTCGGTTCAAGACTTGAGAAATCCACCAATAGCTGGCCGTTTTTTGCACCTTCGGCAACACCGCCAGCACCAAACACCACTTCACGCACCACGGCAGTGTCGGCCAGACACAGCATGACGATGTCGGCGTGTGCGCACAGTTCGGCAGGGCTCGATACCTGTCGGGCGCCGGCCGCAACCAGCGGTGCGCACTTGTCCGGGTTGCGGTTCCACACCGTCAGCGGATAACCCGCGGCCAGCAGACGCCGGCACATGGGCAGGCCCATCAGGCCGATTCCGGCAAACCCCAACGAAGGTAGCGTTGACATCATTTCGCCTCTTTTCGATTAAAGATCACCGAATCATGGCCGATTCATCAACGATCAGGAAAGGATTCCGCCCGGCGATCAGACCAGCCAGCACTACGACGCCCGGGCCGTATTCGCGCACACAAGACGCGAGATCTTATTCCGTGAGGTTCGCCGGCACTGTTCGGCGGGCCAACCCAGTCCAGGTAAATGGCGCACCATGACCTCTAAAAACAACCCCGCCAGTGCAACAGCCGATCTGACCCTGAGCCCCGCCGCGAACAGCACGTCATTGTCCAGACCGACGCCGCCCGCGCGCCCGCTGTCGACCCAGCAATACCTCTACTTCACCGAAACCAACACCGACCGCATCCTCGATAACCTCGACGGCCTGCGCGATTCGGTGTTCCCGCGCCCGGCGCATCAGGAAGGCGACAACGAGCAGCACAACGATCAGGAATTTCCCTCGGTGTGCCTGATCGGCCTCGGTCGCTGCGGCTCCAACATCGCCCTCGACGTGGCGGAGCTGGTGTACAACGCGCGCAAGTTCTACCTCAACGAATTCAACAACGAAGATCGCCCGACCGACCGGCGTCTGGCCGACAAGGGCCACAGCCCGGCGCAGTGGATCAAGAACAATCTGCGCATCGGCACCAGCAAATCGACCAAACCGGTGTTTCTGGTCGAACCGCTGGTGATGCTGGGCGACCTCGACAAGGACATCGCCGGGCGCATCCGTTTCTCGCGCAAGGGCGAGAAAAGCGGCTTCCTGCGCGACTACAGCAAAATGAAGATCATGGACTTGTCCGAAGTCCACGCCGGCGGCGCCGGTAACGCGCCGATCCTCGGCCAGTACCTGGCGAAGATCATCCTCAACAAGGACACCCAGCACTTCTCCAGCCCCGACTGGAAAATGATCCACTCGTACCTGATCGACAGCTGCGGGATCAAGGCCAACCAGTCGCGCCTGTATTTCTCGATCTTCAGTGCCGGCGGCGGTACCGGTTCGGGCATGGCCTCGGAGTTCGGTCTGGCGCAGCAGCACTCGTACATGAACAAGACCTTCGACACCAAGCCGATGGACGAGCATGACGGCAAGAGCGGTCATTCGTTTGTCTTTGAGCCGATCTTCACCAGCGGCATCTGCGTGCTGCCGAACATTTCCGACCACCGCAGCGAAATGTCCGAAGCGCTGCACATCAACGCCGGGCGCCTGCTGTGCAAATACCTGTCGGAGGAATGGGATTTCTCCTACAACTTCGCCAATGAAGACAGCAGCGAAGCCAGCGTGATGGGACGCATCCGCCCGTGGAATGCGATGATGCTGATCTCCAACGACATCATGCGTTACGCCGAAGAAAGCGATGACGGCAATATCCAGAACATTGATGTCAATGCCATGGAGAAGCACGCCAACCAGTACATCTCGCAGCAGATCTTCAACATTCTGACGGCGCAGGCAGTCACCACCGACTACGACCAGAACTACTTCCGCCGCGCCGGCATCGACATCGGCGAAACCATCCGCCTGGACGCCAACGACCTGTTCATGAGTCTGGCCGGCCCGGTGGCGATTGCCTACGCCGAATCGGTGGTCCCGGAAACCCCGCCGCCGAGCAGCGACAAGTTCAAGGTCTTCGATAAAGAGCCGCAGCGCCTGAACATCGACGACCTGTTCTTCCGCTCGATCGACCTGCCGCACTTCAACAAGGTCACTCAGGCCATCGAAGGCATCAGCCTGCTGCCGATCGAATCCAAGCGTTATCGCGCTTCGCTTGAGCAGTACAAGAATTCCGGCTACGACGCCGCCGCGCTGCACGACCTGCACTTCTTCAAGAATTGCTCGTCGGTGGTCTCGATCGTGTCGCTGCCGAAAGACTACAAACTGTCGTACATGGATCTGAACCGGTTGAAGACCCACCTCAACAGCCTGTTCCCCAACACCACCCTCAAGCGCTATGCGCTGGTAATCGGCGCTTCGGCCAACCTGTCGCTGACCACCCTGATCGCCAAGAGCCCATGCCTGTCGGACGATTTCCTGACCTTGATCGTGGCGTTCATCAAGCGCTGCTTCGCGAAGAATCCGTACCGTTTCGACGAGACGCTGGATAACTCGATTCTCGACTTCATCATTCAGGAAGACTTCGACGAGGAGCGGATCGACGACCTGCTCAACGAATTCGAAAACCCGGCGAAGATCCTCGATACCAACTGGTACGCGATCAAACCGATGTACGAAAAGAAATACCGTGAGTTGATCAACGACAAGGACAAGTTCGTCTCGATCAATGACATTCGCCTGTCGCGTGATTGCGTGAAGAAGTCGATCAAGTACCTGCGCGAGATCTACCGCCACCGGATTGGCAAGACCAAGGTGATTTCGCTGAATAACCATACCGGGAAGACGTTCTCGGTCTGATCCAGAAACGAGTTGACGCCATTCGCGAGCGGGCTCGCTCCCACAGGAAAGTGCATTTCCAGTGTGGGAGCGAGCCTGCTCGCGAAGGAGCCCTCGACTTCACCGACAATTCAGCTTTACGAACATCCAGAAACAATTAAGCGACCCTCGGGCCGCTCCATAAACTGTTCCCGTTACGTTTACGTCACCGTGAGGCGTGGCATTTCTCCACGGCAAGGTGCCATCACGCTACTCCGCTACACACTTGCGGCGCGGCAATCGAGGCACCAAAAGGGTGCAGGCAATTAAACGGCCGCCCTTTCCTGGATCAGAATCCACGGCGAAACCACCACGGCCCACAGCTGCGGATCACGTTCGAAAATATCCAGTGCCCGCGTTTCAGACAGCTTGGCGACCTTGTCGTCGGCCAGCCAGGCCGCGACTTTCTCGCCTTCATCCGATGCCACGGCCTCGGCGGCGGCGATCAAATCCAGGTCAGGGTCGACCCACAATAGGGCACCCTTGGCGAAGAACGGCTCCAGCTCTTTCCAGGTAATAGATGCCGTTTCACCAAGCAGCTTGGCATAGAGGGTGCTAGGTTCTTGATTCATGGGAGCTGTCCGGAAAAGAAATCGACGCGAATGATAACGTCGGTGGTCCGGCAGAAAAACCCGGTTGCAAATCGCTGCACCGAACGAAAAGAGCAGGAACGCCAGGGAATGCTGCCTTTTGGGATATATGCCCCCGATTGCCCCGCCGCAATTCTGTCTCTTTCATTCAAAAATGCGACACCCCCAAGTTTTGCCCCGTGGCGCCCGCTTCCCAGTTGATCAAGCGGCGCTCTACACTGTACCGGTACAGTTGCCGGGGCATTTTCCGGAGGGTATCGCAAAGATATCTGACCCGGTTCTGCTGCTACGGCGCCAGAACTCTAAAAAATACAACAGTAAGAGTGGAGCACTATGACTAAGGCTACTAAGCAGATTTCCAAACTGTTTGCCGCTATGGTTCTGGCCGGGGTTGCCAGCCATTCGTTCGCAGCTGACACCATCAAAATCGGTATCGCCGGTCCTAAAACCGGTCCAGTAGCCCAGTACGGCGACATGCAGTTCAGTGGCGCGAAGATGGCCATCGAGCAGATCAACGCCAAGGGCGGCGTCGACGGCAAGAAACTCGAAGCCGTTGAATACGACGATGCCTGCGATCCGAAACAAGCGGTAGCGGTAGCGAACAAGGTCGTCAACGACGGCGTCAAGTTCGTGGTCGGTCACCTGTGCTCCAGCTCCACCCAGCCAGCGTCGGACATCTACGAAGACGAAGGCGTGATCATGATCACCCCGGCTGCCACCAGCCCGGACATCACCGCCCGTGGCTACAAAATGATCTTCCGCACCATCGGTCTCGACAGCGCCCAGGGTCCTGCCGCCGGCAACTACATCGCCGATCACGTGAAACCGAAAGTGGTTGGCGTGCTGCACGACAAACAGCAGTACGGTGAAGGCATCGCCACCGCCGTGAAATCGACCCTTGAGAAGAAAGGCACCAAGGTTGCCGTCTTCGAAGGCGTCAACGCTGGCGACAAGGACTTCTCCGCAATCATCGCCAAGCTCAAGCAAGCCGGCGTCGACTTCGTCTACTACGGCGGCTACCACCCGGAGCTGGGCCTGATCCTGCGCCAGGCTCAGGAAAAAGGCCTGAAAGCCCGCTTCATGGGTCCGGAAGGCGTGGGTAACGACTCGATCACCCAGATCGCCAAGGACGCGTCCGAAGGCCTGCTGGTGACCCTGCCGAAATCCTTCGACCAGGATCCGGCCAACGTTGCCCTGGCTGACGCGTTCAAAGCCAAGAAGGAAGATCCGAGCGGTCCGTTCGTGTTCCCGTCCTACTCGGCAGTGACCGTGATTGCCGAAGGCATCAAGGCGGCCAAGTCCGAAGACGCGACCAAAGTGGCTGAAGCCATCCACGCCGGTTCGTTCAAGACCCCTACCGGCGACCTGAGCTTCGACGACAAGGGCGACCTGAAGGACTTCAAATTTGTCGTGTACGAGTGGCACAACGGCAAACCTAAAACCGAAGTTTCGCCTCAGTAAGGCCTTGCCCGACTGACTGCCAATAAAGCCCACGGCGTGCCGTGGGCTTTGTTTTGCGAATGTATGGGCCGCGCTGGCGTGATCCGCCAGTCGACCCACCTGAAAATCTCAAAACCGTCATCAGCGGTTCGCTGGCAAAACCCGGATTCGAAGTGGATAGAGATCCACGGGGCCGGGCGGGAAAATGACTCCACCAGTGAAATGCGTACAGGTTTTTAGGAGCGCTGTAATGCCTGACCTCTATCACTTCTTCCAACAGCTGGTTAACGGCCTCAACGTTGGCAGCATGTATGCCCTGATCGCCATCGGCTACACGATGGTCTACGGCATCATTGGAATGATCAACTTCGCCCACGGCGAGGTGTACATGATCGGTTCCTACGTGGCCTTCATCGCCATCGCCGGGCTGACCATGATGGGACTCGACAGTGTCCCGCTGTTGATGACCGCGGCGTTCATCGCCAGCATCGTCGTCACCAGTTCCTACGGTTACAGCATCGAACGGATCGCCTACCGCCCCCTGCGCGGCAGCAACCGTCTGATCCCGCTGATTTCTGCCATCGGTATGTCGATATTCCTGCAGAACACCGTTCTGCTGGCGCAAGACTCCAAGGACAAAGCTATCCCCAACCTGATCCCGGGCAACTTCGCCTTCGGTCCGGGTGGCGCACAAGAAGTGCTGATTTCCTACATGCAGATCGTGGTGTTCGTGGTGACCCTGATCGCCATGCTCGGCCTGACCCTGTTCATCTCCCGTTCCCGTCTGGGCCGCGCCTGCCGCGCCTGTGCCGAGGACATCAAGATGGCCAACCTGCTCGGCATCAACACCAACAACATCATCGCCCTGACCTTCGTCATCGGTGCTGCGCTGGCCGCCGTTGCCGCAGTGCTGCTGAGCATGCAATACGGCGTGATCAACCCCAACGCCGGTTTCCTCGTCGGCCTCAAGGCCTTCACCGCTGCGGTACTGGGCGGCATCGGCAGCATCCCCGGGGCCATGCTCGGCGGCTTGGTGCTCGGTGTAGCGGAAGCGTTCGGTGCCGATATCTTCGGCGACCAGTACAAGGACGTCGTTGCGTTCGGCCTGCTGGTTCTGGTGCTGTTGTTCCGTCCGACCGGCATTCTGGGCCGTCCGGAGGTTGAGAAAGTATGAATAGGAATCTTAAACAGGCACTGTTCAGTGCCTTGCTGGTGTGGGCGGTGGCCTACCCGGTACTGGGTTTGAAACTGACCATCGTCGGCATCAATCTGGAAGTGCACAACACCAGCCCTGCGGTACTTGCGACCATCGCGATCTGCTCGGTGCTGATGTTCCTGCGCGTGCTGTTCAATCAGCAGATCAGCAAGGCCTGGCGCTCTTCGCCAGGCATGCCGCTGATCCCGGCCAAGGCCAGCAACTTCCTGACCCTGCCAACCACCCAGCGCTATTTCATCATTGCGCTGATTCTGATCGCCCTGGTCTGGCCGTTCTTCGGCTCCCGTGGCGCGGTGGATATCGCAACGCTGATCCTGATCTACGTGATGCTCGGCCTGGGCCTGAACATCGTCGTCGGTCTGGCCGGTCTGCTTGACCTCGGTTACGTCGGTTTCTACGCCGTCGGCGCCTACAGCTACGCGCTGCTGTCGCATTACTACGGCTTGAGCTTCTGGATCTGCCTGCCGATTGCCGGCCTGATGGCGGCGACGTTCGGCTTCCTGCTGGGCTTCCCGGTGTTGCGTCTGCGCGGCGACTATCTGGCGATCGTGACCTTGGGTTTCGGCGAGATCATCCGTCTGTTCCTGCGTAACCTGACCGACATCACCGGTGGCCCGAACGGCATCAGCAACATCGAAAAACCGACGTTCTTCGGTCTGACCTTCGAGCGCAAAGCCGCCGAAGGCCTGCAGACGTTCCACGAGTATTTCGGCCTGCAATACAACTCGATCAACAAGGTGATCTTCCTTTACCTGGTTGCACTGTTGCTCGCACTGGCCGCGCTGTTCGTGATCAACCGTCTGCTGCGCATGCCGATCGGTCGCGCGTGGGAAGCGCTGCGTGAAGACGAAATCGCCTGCCGCGCGTTGGGCCTGAACCCGACCGTGATCAAGCTCTCCGCCTTCACCCTGGGTGCTGCGTTCGCCGGTTTCGCCGGCAGCTTCTTCGCCGCGCGTCAGGGCCTGGTGACGCCGGAGTCGTTCACCTTCATCGAGTCGGCGATCATCCTCGCCATCGTCGTATTGGGTGGCATGGGCTCGCAACTGGGTGTGATTCTGGCGGCGATCGTGATGATCCTGTTGCCGGAAATGATGCGTGAGTTCAGCGAGTACCGCATGTTGATGTTCGGTGCGCTGATGGTGCTGATGATGATCTGGCGTCCACAAGGTCTGCTGCCGATGCAACGCCCACACATGGAGTTGCGCAAATGAGCCGCGAGATCCTTAAAGTCGAAAATCTGAGCATGCGCTTCGGCGGCTTGCTGGCGGTCAACGGCGTGGCGCTGACCGTCAAGGAAAAGCAGGTGGTTGCCCTGATCGGCCCGAACGGCGCCGGCAAGACCACCGTGTTCAACTGCCTGACCGGCTTCTATCAGCCTACCGGCGGCAGCATCCTGCTCGACGGCGAGCCGATCCAGGGCCTGCCGGGCCACAAGATCGCCCTCAAAGGCGTGGTGCGGACCTTCCAGAACGTGCGTTTGTTCAAGGACATGACCGCGGTCGAGAACCTGTTGATCGCCCAGCACCGTCACTTGAACACCAACTTCCTGTCCGGCCTGTTCAAGACCCCGGCGTTCCGCAAAAGCGAGCGCGAGGCCATGGAATTTGCCGAGTACTGGCTGGAAAAGGTCAACCTCAAAGAGTTCGCCAACCGCACCGCCGGCACCCTCGCCTACGGCCAGCAACGGCGTCTGGAAATCGCCCGCTGCATGATGACCCGCCCACGGATTCTCATGCTCGACGAACCGGCCGCCGGCCTGAACCCGAAGGAAACCGAAGACCTCAAGGCGCTGATCGGTGTGTTGCGCGAAGAGCACAACGTCACCGTATTGCTGATCGAACACGACATGAAACTGGTCATGAGCATTTCCGACCACATCGTCGTGATCAATCAGGGCACGCCGCTGGCCGACGGCACGCCGGAACAGATCCGCGACAATCCTGAAGTGATCAAAGCCTACCTGGGGGAAGCGTAAATGCTGCAGTTCGAAAACGTTTCCACCTTCTACGGCAAGATCCAGGCCCTGCACAGCGTCAACGTCGAAGTCCGTCAGGGCGAGATCGTGACGCTGATCGGCGCCAACGGTGCCGGCAAATCCACGCTGCTGATGACGCTGTGCGGCTCGCCGCAGGCGCACAGCGGCAGCATCCGCTACATGGGCGAGGAACTGGTCGGCCAGGACTCGTCGCAGATCATGCGCAAGAGCATCGCCGTGGTCCCGGAAGGGCGTCGGGTGTTCGCCCGTCTGACCGTGGAAGAAAACCTGTCCATGGGCGGATTTTTCACCGACAAGGGCGACTATCAGGAACAGATGGACAAGGTTCTCGGACTTTTCCCACGCCTGAAAGAACGCTTCAACCAGCGCGGCGGCACCATGTCCGGCGGCGAACAGCAGATGCTCGCCATCGGCCGTGCGCTGATGAGCAAGCCCAAGCTGCTGCTGCTCGACGAGCCATCGCTGGGTCTGGCGCCGATCATCATCCAGCAGATCTTCGACATCATCGAACAGCTGCGCAAGGACGGTGTGACGGTGTTCCTGGTCGAGCAGAACGCCAACCAGGCGCTGAAAATCGCTGACCGCGCCTACGTTCTGGAGAACGGCCGCGTGGTCATGCAAGGCACCGGTGAAGCGCTGCTGACCGACCCGAAAGTGCGCGAGGCGTACCTCGGCGGTTGAGTGTTATCGCTGCACAAAAAAACGGCCTTCGGGCCGTTTTTTGTTTCCTGAGCACCACCAAGGTAACCCTGTGGGAGCGAGCAGGCTCGCTCCCACAGGATTACAGCTGAATCCGAAATTTTTTATAAATTTCTCGCCCCGCCTGTAACGCATCCCCCCACCCGTTCTCTAGAGGGACAAGCAAGCGCAAACCGCTTGCAGAAACCCTGATAAAAACTGGAGAAACATCATGACTGCGACTACCCGTACCCTGTCCGCTACCGCCCTGGTTCTGGCCCTCGGTTCCGCTCTGAGCATCGCCACTGTCTCCACCGCCCATGCCGCCGATGCCAACATGGAAAAATGCTTCGGCGTGGCCATGAAGGGTAAGAACGATTGCGCCGCAGGTGCCGGGACTACCTGCGCCGGCACGGCGAAAATGGACTACCAGGCCAACGCCTGGAAGCTCGTTCCGAAAGGCACCTGCGCCACCACCGAAAGCAAAACCTCGCCGACCGGCTTCGGTCAGCTCGAAGCCTTCAAAGCCAAGTCCTGATCCACGGCCTGCCTGAGTGACGCCCATGTTCAGTCATCACGAACCGTCCCTGCCGCGCACTCAGGCAGCTCGCACCGAGCTCCCTGCCCGCGCCGGGCTGGGGCTCAAGACCGGGCACTTCCTCGAAGTGCTCGGCTCCGTACCGGACCTCGGTTTCTTCGAAGTCCACGCCGAAAACTACATGGTGGCCGGCGGCCCGTTTCATCATTTCCTCGGTCTGATTCGCCAACAGTACCCGCTGTCATTGCACGGCGTGGGCCTGTCGATCGGTGGCGAAGGCCCGCTGGACAGCCAGCACCTCAACCGCCTCGCCGAGCTGATCGAGCGCTATCAACCGCAAGCTTTTTCCGAACATCTGGCGTGGTCGACCCACGGCCCGGTGTTCCTCAATGACCTGCTGCCACTGGCTTACGACACGCCGACACTGAACCGCGTGTGTGCGCACATCGACCAGGTGCAGAACACTCTGAAACGACCGATGCTGTTGGAGAACCCGGCGACCTATCTGGGATTTGAGCACTCGACGATCGACGAGGCCGAGTTCATCGCCGAAGTGATCCGCCGCAGCGGCTGCGGCTTGTTGCTCGACGTCAATAATGTCTACGTGTCGTGCATCAATCATCAGCGCGATCCTTTGGCCTACCTCGATGCGTTACCGCTGCACGCGGTCGGCGAGATTCATCTGGCCGGCTTCGCTGAAGATTGCGACAACCTCGGCGATCGCTTGCTGATTGACGATCACGGCGCGCCTATTGATCAGTCCGTCTGGGATCTGTACCGGCAAGTGCTGCAACGTATCGGCCCGGTAGCGACGCTGATCGAACGCGATAACCAGGTGCCGGCCTTCGACGTTTTGCTCGCCGAAGCGCAGCAAGCCGAGACGCTGTTGCGCCAAGCGGAGCGTGCGGCATGAGCACGCAAGCGGATTTCGCCGCCGCCCTGCTCAATGCGCAACTGCCGTATCCCAAGGGCCTGTGCAGCCGCAACGGCGCCGATCCGTCGCGGCGTTTCGCGGTCTATCGCAACAACGTGCAGAGCTCGTTGATCAATGCCCTGGCCGACAGCTATCCGGTGGTGCTGCAATTGGTCGGCGAGGAGTTCTTCCGCGCCATGGCAGCGATTTTCGTCCAGAGTCAGCCGCCACACAGTCCGTTGATGAGCCGCTATGGCGAAGACTTCGCCGACTTCATCGCAGAGTTTGAACCCATTGCCGGCGTGCCTTATGTGGCTGATGTCGCGCGACTTGAGCATTTGCGCACTGTTGCCTACCACGCCGCTGATGCGCAGCCGATCCGGCCTGAACAAGTCAGTGCCGCGCTGGCCGATCCGCAGTCGCTGAGTGAACTGTGTTTCGAACTGCATCCCTCGCTGCACCTGCTCGACTCTGCTTTTGCGGTCGTGGCGATCTGGGCCGCGCATCAGCAGGAGCCAACTCTGGCGGGCATTGGCCTCAATCAAGGCCAGCATGCCCTGGTGCTGCGCAATGGTCTCGACGTTGAGGTGTTCGCTCTTGAGGCGGGTGCGAGCGTGTTCATTGGTCATCTGATCCAGGGCTCGCCACTGCTCGCGGCGGCAGAAAACAGCCCGCCGTTCGATCTCGCCCAAACCCTCGCCTTACTGATTGCGCATAACGCGATCACCCAGCTGAATTACAAGGAGTTGCCATGAACGCTTTGGTCTTGCGCGTCATTGCGCTGTTGGAAAAAATCCCGCACAGCCTGATTGCCTTCATCGCGCGTTTTTCCATCGCTGCAGTGTTCTGGAAATCCGGGCAAACCAAGGTCGAAGGACTGGCCGTCGATTTGATTGACGGCACTTTTGAACTGGGCTGGCCACGTTTGGCCGATTCGACGATTCCGTTGTTTCAGAGCGAGTACAACCTGCCGCTGTTGTCGCCGGAAATTGCCGCGCATCTGGCGGCGTTTGCCGAGCATGTGTTTCCGCTACTGATCCTGCTCGGCTTCGCCACGCGATTTTCGGCGCTGGCACTGCTGGGCATGACCCTGACTATCCAACTGTTTGTCTACCCGGATGCCTACCCGACCCATGGCACTTGGGCGGCGGTGTTGCTGTATCTGATGGCGACCGGGCCGGGCAAATTGTCGATCGATCATCTGATTGCCCGCCGATTCCAAGGCTGACCTGAAACTGTAGGAGCTGCCGAAGGCTGCGATCTTTTCATTTTTTGAAGCAAGATCAAAAGATCGCAGCCTTCGGCAGCTCCTACACAAGTTCGATGTCAGGACTGGAGTCGATCCAGCGCCTCGCCACTGCGCTTGAACCAGCCCATCAAATAATCCGCGAGCACCTGCGTGCGTTTCGGCAATCCACCCTGATACGGGTGCACCAGATACATCGGCATGCGTCGGGTCTGGTAATCGCGCAGCAACCAGCGCAAGCGGCCGTCCGCCAGTTCCGCTTGCAGCAGATACGACGGCAAACGCGCGATGCCGGCGCCGGACAGCGCTGCTTTCTTCAACAGGCTGTAGTGATTGCTGGCAAACGGACCCGAGACCCGTACCCGCAACAACTCGTGCTGCTGGTGATACAGCCATTCTTCGCGACCGCTGTAATGGCTGTTGAGCAGGCAACGATGCTCGGCCAAGGCATGCGGCGTCGCCGGCTCGCCGAAGCGCTCGAGGTAGGCCGGGCTGGCGCAGGTCATTTCGTGCCACGCCAACAGCGGCCTGGCCACCAGCCGATCGTCATTGGCCACTTCGGCGCGAATCGCCAGATCAAAGCCATCGCGGGCCAGATCGCGATAGCTGTTGTTCAGCTCCAACTCGATCTGCACCTCCGGGTATTGCCCGGAAAACTCCAGCAACAAGCCATCGAAGAAGGTCTCGCCGAGCGACACCGGAACCGTCATGCGCACCGGGCCGGCCATGTCGTCCTTCAACCGCGCCAACGCCTGCCGTGCGCGTTCGACCTGAACCACCAGCGCCTGAGCCTGCGGCAGCAGCGCCGCCCCTGCCGCCGTCAGGCTCAAGCGTCGGGTCGTGCGTTGCAGCAGCACCACACTGAATTGCGCTTCAAGCTGGCTGATGCGCTTGGAGAGTTGGCCCTTGCTGCAGCCCAACTGCTGCGCGGCCAGGGTAAAACTGCCGGCTTCGATCAGCACGGCAAACGCGGCAAGGTCATCCATTTCGCTCATGGATTGTTTCCATTTGAAAACCAAAGGTTGCCTATTAGTGCGCTTATCCGCAGAAAAAACCACTCTAGACTGAAACCTCATTCACACACATGAGGTACAGCTCGATGAAAATCCTGTTGATAGGCGCAGGCGGCACCATCGGTTCGGCGGTGGACAAAGAGTTGTCGCAACGCCACGAGGTCATTCGTATCGGTCGCAACAGCGGTGACTTGCAAGTGGATATCAGCGACAGCGCGTCGATCCGCAAGCTGTTCGAACAGACCGGCAAGTTCGATGCGCTGATCTGCGCGGCGGGCAACGTGACTTTTGCAGCGCTGGACGAGATGACTGAGGACAGCTTCGCCCTCGGCCTGAAAGACAAGCTGATGGGCCAGGTCAACCTGCTGCTGATCGGCCGCGAGTACGCCAATGACGGCGCCTCGTTCACCTTCACCACTGGCGTACTCAGCCACGACCCGATTCGTAGCGGCGCCTCCGCAGCGCTGGTCAACGGCGCCCTCGACAGCTTCGTCCGCGCCGCCGCCATCGAACTGCCGCGTGGTTTGCGGGTGAATTCGGTGAGCCCGACCGTACTGACCGAAGCCCTGGGCAAATACGCGCCCTACTTCCGTGGCTTCAAGTCGGTTCCTGCAGCGGAAGTGGCATTGGCCTACGCGAAAAGTGTCGAAGGCCTGCAAACCGGTCAGACGTTTCACGTCGGTTAATGCCCTTGTGATGAACGGTCAGGCTGCGTAACGTGGCGACACTTGTCTGGAGAACCAAAGATGCGTGTTGCCCGTTCGATCGTCCTCGTTGCCCTGCTGCCGTTGTTTGCCGCCTGCCAGTTGTTCGACGGCCAGCGTGAAAGTGTGTCCCATGCCGGGCAGACGCGGATGCAGGGGCAACTGACCGCCGCCGACGGCAAACTGGTGTTTCAGCCGTGCCAGGAGCAGCGGCAACTGGTGGTCAACGACATCGGCGGCACCAGCGTCCTGCAAGAAGCCGCCACCCTCGCCGACGAGCAGGGCAAGCTGTTTGCCGATGTGCGCGGCAAGGTTTCCGGCGATCGTCTCGACCTCGGCCAGTTGTATCGCGTCGAGCGTTCGGGCGCGGCCTGCGACGATCCGAATTTCAAACTGCTGATCCTGCGCGCCGCCGGCGATGGCCCGGAGTGGAATGTGAAGGTCAGCGGCAAAGGCATGGTCATCGAGCGCGACGGCCAGCCGCCGCTGGCCGTGCCGTATGTGGAAGAGCAACTGGGCGACGGCCGCTTCAATCTCAGCAGCGAAGCCAACAACCAGCGCATCGAATTGTGGGTCGCGCCACAGCGCTGCGTCGACAGCAGCACCGGCAGCGTGCAGCACATGAGCGCCGAGTTGCGTATCGACGGCCAGGTCCAGCGCGGCTGCGGCTATTTCGGCGGCGCGCGTAACGACTGATCGTTTTTCCCCCACGGATCCGCTCGCGGCGGCTTATAATCGCCGCCTTCAAACGCCCTGGCGCAGTTGTGCGCCCCGCGAATCCGGATCCCCGCCATGTTACGAATCACTGAACTCAAGCTGCCAATCGACCATCCCGAAGAAGACCTGCGCACCGCCATCGTGCAACGCCTGGGCATCGCCAGCGATGATCTGCTCGATTTCACCTTGTTCAAGCGCAGCTATGACGCGCGTAAAAAGTCCTCCGAACTGTGCTTCATCTACACCATCGACCTCAACGTACGCGACGAGGCCAGAGTGTTGGGCAAGTTCGCCGACGACCGTAACGTCAACGTGGCGCCGGATGTCAGCTACAAATTCGTCGGCCAGGCACCGAGCGATCTCGGCCAGCGGCCGATCGTCGTCGGTTTCGGCCCGTGCGGCATCTTCGCCGGCCTGCTGCTGGCGCAGATGGGCTTCAAACCGATCATTCTCGAACGCGGCACCGAAGTCCGTCAGCGCACCAAGGACACCTGGGGCCTGTGGCGCAAAAGCGTGCTCAATCCCGAGTCCAACGTACAGTTTGGCGAAGGCGGCGCGGGCACGTTCTCCGACGGCAAGCTGTACAGCCAGATCAAGGACCCGAAATTCCTCGGCCGCAAAGTCCTGCACGAGTTCGTCAAGGCCGGTGCGCCGGAAGAAATCCTCTACGTCAGCAAGCCGCACATCGGTACGTTCCGCCTGACCGGTATGGTCGAAAACATGCGCGAGCAGATCCGCGAACTGGGCGGTGAAGTGCGCTTCCAGGAGCGCGTCAGCGACGTGCTGATCGAAGACGGCCAACTGGTCGGCGTGCAACTGGCCAGCGGCGAAACCCTGCATTCGAAGCATGTGGTTCTGGCCCTCGGCCACAGTGCCCGCGACACCTTCCGCATGCTCCACAGCCGTGGCGTGTTCATGGAAGCCAAGCCGTTCTCGGTGGGTTTCCGCATCGAACATCCGCAGTCACTGATCGACCGCGCGCGCCTGGGCAAATACGCTGGCCACCCGAAACTTGGCGCTGCCGATTACAAACTGGTGCACCACGCCAAGAACGGGCGTTCGGTCTACAGCTTCTGCATGTGCCCGGGCGGCACTGTGGTCGCGGCGACGTCCGAGCCCAATCGCGTGGTCACCAATGGCATGAGCCAGTACTCGCGTAACGAGCGTAATGCCAACTCCGGCATCGTCGTCGGCATCACCCCGGAAGTCGATTATCCGGGCGGCCCGCTCGCCGGTATCGAGTTGCAGGAGCGCCTGGAATCCCACGCGTTCATCCTTGGCGGCAGCGACTACAAGGCCCCGGCGCAACTGGTTGGCGACTTCATCAACGGCAAGCCGTCGACCGAACTGGGCGAGGTCGAGCCATCGTACAAGCCGGGCGTGGCGCTGGGCGATCTGGCGCTGGCGCTGCCGGACTTTGCAATTGAGGCGATCCGTGAAGCCTTGCCGGCGTTCGAGAAGCAGATTCGCGGTTATTCGCTGCACGACGCCGTGCTGACCGGAATCGAGACCCGCACTTCATCGCCGCTGCGCATCACCCGCAACGAGTCGCTGCAGAGCATGAACGTCAAAGGCCTGTTCCCGGCCGGTGAAGGCGCGGGCTATGCCGGCGGGATTCTCTCGGCGGGTGTCGACGGGATTCGCATTGCCGAGGCAGTGGCTCGCGATATCCTCGGCCTGTCTGACTGATCAGCATCAGCTGACCCAACACCAAACCCTGTGGGAGCGAGCCTGCTCGCGAAAGCGGTCTGTCATTCAACGAAGTTGTTGAATGTGACTCCGCCTTCGCGAGCAGGCTCGCTCCCACAGTGGTGTCTGCATTTGGCTTTAGATATTCGCGCGCAGCACCGAGGTCGGCAGCGCCTGTCCGCGCTCGGCACTTGCCGCCACCGCTGCAATCAAATCACCCAGTGCATACCCCTGCGCCGTCAGCCAATCCTGATCGTAATAGGTGTCGGCATAACGCTCGCCGCCATCGCACAGGATCGCCACGATCGACCCCGACTGCCCCGCCGCTTTCATCTGCTGCGCTGCCATCAGCGCACCGATCAGATTGGTCCCGCTCGACCCGCCGACATGCCGCCCCAAACGCTGCGCCAGATAATGCATGGCCGCCAGGGACAGGGCGTCCGGCACCTTGACCATCGCATCGATGACCTTGGGCAGGAACGACGCTTCCACCCGAGGCCGGCCAATGCCTTCGATGCGTGAACCGCAATCCAGACGCAGGCTGGCATCTCCCGTCTGATAAAAATCGAAGAACACCGAACGCTCGGCATCGGCACACAACACGCGGGTGCAGTGCTGGCGATAGCGCACGTAACGGCCGAGGGTCGCGGTGGTGCCGCCGGTGCCGGGGCTGGAGATCAGCCAGGTCGGTTCAGGGTGTTTTTCGTAGCGCATCTGCTGGAAGATCGACTCGGCGATGTTGTTGTTCGCTCGCCAGTCGGTGGCGCGTTCAGCGTAAGTGAACTGATCGATGAAGTGACCGCCATGCTCGCGGGCCAGGCGCTCGGATTCGGCGTAGATCTGCGTCGGATCCTGCACCAGATGGCTCTGGCCGCCGTAGAAGGCAATCTGGGCAATCTTTTCTTTCGAAGTGGTCGCGGGCATCACCGCGATAAACGGCAAACCGAGCATGCGCGCGAAATACGCTTCGGAAATCGCCGTCGAGCCGCTGGACGCTTCGATCACCGGCGCGCCGGGCTTGAGCCAGCCGTTACACAGCGCGTAAAGGAACAGCGAGCGGGCCAGGCGGTGCTTGAGGCTGCCGGTCGGGTGGCTGGATTCGTCCTTGAAATACAACTCGATGCCGGCAAAACCGGGCAGCGGCAAAGGGATCAGGTGGGTGTCGGCGCTGCGCTGGAAGTCCGCCTCGATGATGCGGATGGCTTCGCGGGCCCACTGTCGGTTGTCGCTCATGGTTTCGGTTCTCGTTGAATCAGCCAGAAGATCGGTCTTCTGAAAAAGGTCTGCCGCAAGCTTAGGAAAAATCCCGCAGGCGGCAAAGATACAGCTGAGTCTCAATGTGTCAGGCAACTGCTAGGCTCAGTGCTGCCCGTACCAGACAGCCTGTAACGACATATAACAAAAAAGAATATAACTTTTGTTTTAACAACTAACGGTACGGGTTAGGGTGTTTCACCTTTTTCTTGATTCGATGGAGAGCGACCTTGCCTCTGCGTAGCACTTTCACGCGTTTCTTTCAGTTGGAAGCCGCCAGCGGTCTGCTATTGATCGCCGCAGCCGTTCTCGCGCTGATCATCAACAACTCACCGCTGTCGTGGCTGTACACCGGCCTGCTCGACACTCCTGTGGTGGCGCAGATCGGTGCGTTGAAAATCGCCAAACCCCTGCTGCTGTGGATCAACGACGGCCTGATGGCGATGTTCTTCCTGCTGATCGGTCTGGAAGTGAAACGCGAAGTGCTCGACGGCCAATTGTCCAAGCCTTCGCAAATCGTCCTCCCTGGCGCAGCGGCGATCGGCGGCATGCTGGTGCCGGCGCTGATCTACTGGTTCCTTAACCGCGACAACCCCGCGGCCCTAAGTGGCTGGGCCATTCCGACCGCCACCGATATCGCCTTCGCCCTCGGCGTACTGGCGCTGCTCGGCAAGCGCGTGCCGGTGTCGCTGAAACTGTTCCTGATGACCCTGGCGATCATCGATGACCTCGGGGCCATCGTCATCATCGCAATCTTCTATTCCGGCGAACTCTCGACCCTGTCCCTTGGCCTGGCGGCTGCGTGCATTGCCGCGCTGGTGGCGATGAACCGGCTCGGCGTGGTCAAGCTCGGGCCGTACATGATCATCGGCCTGATCCTCTGGGTCTGCGTGCTCAAGAGCGGTGTCCACGCGACACTGGCCGGCGTGACCCTGGCTTTCTGCATTCCCCTGCGCACGAAAAACGCCGAGCCGTCGCCGCTGCTGACCCTCGAACACGCGCTGCACCCCTGGGTCGCCTACGGCATCCTCCCGCTGTTCGCCTTCGCCAACGCTGGCCTGTCGCTGAGCGGCGTCACCGTCGAAAGCTTCACCCACGACGTACCGATGGGCATTGCTATCGGCCTGCTGTTGGGCAAGACGATCGGCGTGTTCGGCCTGACCTGGCTGGCGGTCAAGATCGGCATCGCCGCCCTGCCCCAAGGCGCCAACTGGGGCCAGGTCCTCGGCGTGGCAATCCTCTGCGGCATCGGCTTCACCATGAGCCTGTTCGTCGGCTCGCTGGCCTTCGAACCGGGCGTGAGTGATTACGCCGGCATGGATCGCATGGGCATCCTCACCGGCTCGATCCTCGCGGCGGTGATTGGTTATGCGGTGACGGCGGCGGCGAGTCGCAAGAATTCACAACTGCAATAACCCCTGTGGCGAGGGAGCTTGGCCCTCGCCACAGATTCCTCGCCTTACAGTTACGCAGCGAACAATCCCCGCGTCATTAGCGACCCGTCCTACAGCCACACTTTCCCCGCCTCGATAACGTCGTGCAGCCCCTTTCCGAGGGGCTGTCGATGATGAACGAAGGGACGATCAGTGGCGCGGAACAAGGACATTCCCCGGGTGCAAAACCCACCGCAGGGCGACGGACAATACCTATCACCCCGCCCCCGAAACGTCGGATATCACAGCCTTTCCCGATTTAAGAAGAGCGAAAAAGAAAACACCGTTCAACGGTGGGCTTAGGGATCGCTGGATCAACGCAAAAGGCCGAATAATCTATGAATGGGACTATCTACACGGCGAGCTTGAAGCCTACCGCGCAAGTGATGGTAGCCATTTAGGCTCTTACGACCACAGAACTGGTGAACAGATAGATCCACCCAAAAAAAACCGTAGTATTAAAAAATATTTATGAGGATTACATGGGACTCAAAGCCAGACTCGAATGGTACGACCAACAAACCGAACTGGGTGAGGGGGAAGAACTGTCGAAAGATTTTGGCGAGGACGGCTCATTAATGGAAGCATTAGGCCTACCGTCGGAAAGCTTCAATAACGGCGGATTTGATGTGAAAGCGGATTGGATCAAGACTCTCCAGCCCCACTTCCAGCATTCCATTCAATTTTCTTCTTACGACTATCAGGTATCGTTTGTTTACCGTGATCAATGGTAGATGGGACTGGAACTGAGAGTGGAATGGTACGACACAGCAACCTTGGAGTTTCAGGGGGAAGAGTCGTCAAAAGACCTGGGTGGTGACGAGTCAGTGTTAAACGCCTTGGGGACTCCCGCCGCGGACAACATCAACAATGGCAGTTTCAACGTCGCTCAAAATTGGCTCGCCACCATGCAGCCGTATTTTCAACATCAAATCGATTTGAGAGTTCACGACTATCAAATTTCGTTTGACTACGGTTAACAGCCCCGGAAGTATTAGCTCCATGCACTTTCTTTTAATTACCGGTTTTTTCCCTGACGAAGCCCAAGATGACTCGTTGCAATTCGAGCTGGATATCACAGGCAGCGAGATGAATGAAAAAGTCGCCCAGCTCATTGAATCCAAGCCTTTGGATGAGGTGGAACCCGGCGAGTTGTTGTTAACTCAGGATCAGGTAACCGCATTGGAAACCCTGCTCAACGTCAGTTTTCCAAAGGGCCTCGAATACTTCATGGGCACCTGCGCCACATACTGAATGAACAATTCACAAGCAAAGAAAAACCCCGACCAGTCACCTGATCGGGGTTTTCTTTTACCCAGCTTCCCGCTTAGTGCGAAACGCGGCTGGTTCCGCCAACGGTGGAGATCCGTACCCGCTCGCCAACGCGGAATACTTCATTCTCCTGAACCTGCTGCACATAGGCGCGCATGCTGCCGTCGTCTTCGCGGACGGTGATTTCCACGCCCTGGGTGCGGGTCAGGCCTTCTTCGGTGGCCGAGCCAAGCAGGCCGCCAGCCACTGCACCGATGACCGCAGCAACGATGCTGCCCTTGCCGCCGCCGATGGCGCTACCGCCGACGCCGCCGACCACTGCGCCTGCTGCGCCGCCGATCGGGGTCTTGGTGCCTTCGATTTTTACCGGGCGCAGGGATTCGATGGTGCCCATGCGAATCGTCTGTACACGACGCGCTTCGTCACGGGAGTAGGAGTCGCCGGTGAGGCTCGATTGGCAGCCGGTCAGCAACATCGCCATCGTCGAAAAAGAAGCAACCAGCAGAACAGACTTACGCATAGCATCAACTCCAAAAGAACATGTGTTCATTAAACCCCGTGGCCTGGCGCCTGTCACGACACCATCCGGATAAAATTGGCTTCCATTCAGGCCTGGTACAGATGCCCGCGAGCGTCCACTCAAGGTAGCGTCAAATCAGCGATCCTGCGCCATCCGCGTTTATCTCGCTCGGTAGACTGCTCAGGGTGCCAGTCGTTCCAGAATCCACTCGGCGCCCTGGAGGCGGTAGTTGAGGCGATCGTGCAGGCGGCTCGGACGGCCCTGCCAGAACTCGATGCGCTCGGGCAACAAGCGGTAACCACCCCAATGTTCCGGGCAGTGCGGCTGGCTGTCGCTGAAGCGTTGCTCGGTGGCCTTGAGCAAATCTTCCAGTTCGCCACGACCGTTGATGACTCGGCTCTGCGGCGAGGCCCAGGCGCCGAGGCGGCTGCCCAGCGGACGCACCTGATAATACGCGTCGGACTCTTGCGCCGTGACCTTGACCACCCGCCCCTCGATGCGCACCTGGCGCTCCAGGGTTGGCCAGAAGAAGGTCATGGCGGCAGACGGGTTGGCCGCCAGATGCTGGCCCTTGGCGCTGTCGTAGTTGGTGAAGAAGGTGAAGCCCTGCTCGTCCAGGCCCTTGAGCAACAGAATGCGGCAATGCGGACGACCGTCGGCATCAACCGTAGCCAGGGTCATGGCATTGGCTTCTACCGGCGCCTGCTCGGTTTTCACCGCATCGGCGAACCACTGGTGAAACAGCGCAAACGGCTCGGCCGGGGCTTGCGCCTCGGTCAAACCGTCACGGGTGTAGTCGCGACGCATATCGGCCAGAGCCTGGGTCATGGCGGATTCCTTTTCGTTAGCGGATCACTTTTTAGCAGCGTCGGCTGCGGCGACTTTCTTGTCGGTCGCGGCGGCTTTGGCTGGCGCAGTCTTTTTCGCTGGAGCCTTGGCCGGGGCCTTCTTCGCCGGAGCCTTGGCGGCGGTTTTCTTGGCTGGCGCTTTTTTCGCCGCAGGGGCAGCAGCTTTCTTGGCAGCAGGCGCTGGGGTGGCGGGTTTGGCCACTGGCTTGACGTCTTGCGCAGCAACCATCGTCACCGGCTTCGGCGCCGGCATGTTGTATTTGCTCAGCAGCGCGACCATGGTGTTTTGCGGCGTCACCAGCAGTTCGACACGACGGTTCAAGGCACGGCCTTCAACGCTGTCGTTGGCCGCACGCGGCGCTTCGGAACCCATGCCGCGCAGCATCAGGCGATCACGCTGCAAGCCGCTGAGGCGGAAGATCGCTGCCACCGATTGCGCACGTTCCTGACTCAGCTTGACGTTGGCCGGTGCGGCACCACTGGTGTCACTGTGACCGAGCACCAGCACCGCGGTTTTCGGATCGGCTTCAAGGATTTTCGCCACGCGAGTGAACGGGCCAAGAGTGACCGGCAGCAGCATCGCCGGGCGGTCCGGGTTGAACGAACCTTCGACCGGCGCCGTCACCACCAGTACGTTGTCGCGACGCTCGAGTTGCAGATTGCTGTCTTTCACCGCTTCACGCAGACGCGGTTCGTAGTCATCCAGCCAGGCCTGAGTCACCTTCGGATCCGGCATCGGCACGGCTTTGACGGTTGGCTGATCCTTGCCGCCGAACGGCCACCACCATTTGCCATTGGACTGCGCCTCGGCTTTGGCCACCTCGACCGGTTTGGCTTCAGGTTTGACCTCGGCTTTCAGATCAGCCTTGACCGCTTCGTCGCTGGAACCGAACGGCCAGTACCACGGGTTGCTGCTCTCAGCCTTGGCCACCGGCGCAGTCGCCGCAGGTTTCAGCGGAGCCGGGGCCGGAGCCGGATCTTTAGACGCAACTTTGTCGGAAGAACCGATCGGCCACCAACTGCCGCCATCTGCATCGTTTTTCGGGTTCTGTGCGCAACCGGTGATCGCTACACACAGGGCCAGGGCGAGGGTCTTTTTAGATGACATTGAAAATCCACAAAATGAAGTAATGAAAAATCAGAGCACTTTCGCCCGGATAAACAGCCGTTTTGAAACGAAAATCCCTTCGAGGTTCCGACCCTGGAACCTCTGTTGAAGCTTTACAGACAAGTGGCAAGCACCCGCGCCAGCTTTTGCGCGCGCGGATCCATCAAAACGTAAGGCCCTAGGGTATTTGTCACGAAACCGAAAGCCACATCGTGCTCAGGATCAGCAAAACCGATCGAGCCGCCCGCTCCCGGATGGCCGAACGCGCGCGGGCCGAGGCCGTAGGTGGCGTTAGGCACGTCCGGTTGATCGAGCATGCAGCCGAGGCCGAAACGGGTGCGCGTGAGCAAGGTCTTGTCGTCGCCAAGGCTGTGCTCGCGGGTCAGCTCTTCGAGCATCTCGCTTTCGAGCAGGCTGCCATCGAGCAGGCCGGCATAGAACCCGGCGAGACTGCGCGCGTTACCGTGGCCGTTGGCCGCCGGTTGCTGCATGCGTCGCCATTCCGGCTTGTTGGTGCTGGTCAGCACGGACGGCGGATTGGTGAAGGCGCGAGTAGTCATGGCAGTCGGTTCGCGCATGGTCACTTGCAGCAGGCGCTGCGCCGCAGCGTCGCCGGCGTTGCCCTTGCCACGGGCGATGTGCGCCACGCGGTGAAACTCTTCGTCGGCCAGGCCCACATGGAAATCCAGGCCCAACGGTTTGGCGACCCGAGCGACGATCGACTCGCCCGGCCCACGACCGTCGGCGCGGCGCAGCAATTCGCCGACCAGCCAGCCGTAGGTGATCGCGGCATAACCGTGACCGGTGCCCGGAGTCCACCATGGCGCTTCGGCCGCGAGGGCGTCGACCATGGTTTGCCAGTCGTAAAGGGCTTCAGGGGCGAGCAGTTCTCGCAGCGCCGGCAAGCCGGCCTGATGGCAGAGCAATTGGCGCAGGGTGACGGATTCTTTGCCGGCGGCGGCGAATTCCGGCCAGTAGCGGGCAACCGGGGCGTCGAGTTGCAACTTGCCTTCGGCCACCAGTTGCAGCGCGGTAACGGCGGTGAAGGTCTTGGTGCAGGAGAACAGGTTGGCGATGGTGTCGCTGTGCCAGGCTTCGGCGCCGTCCTTGTCGGCAGTACCGGACCAGAGGTCGAGGACGGTTTCTCCACCGACCTTGATGCACAGGGCTGCGCCGCGTTCCTGGGGATCGTCGAACAGTGCGGCGAAAGCCTCGCGCACCGCTTCGAATTGAAGCTCGTAATGTCCCTGAATCTGCACCCGCAACTCCCCCGCGAAAACGCTCTACAAAGTGGCCCGCATTGTTCCAGCCCTTGAGGGATTTGGGAACAGGCGCGGGCCAGACGGTTAAAAGCCAAATCAAAAGATCGCAGCCTTCGGCAGCTCCTACATGGGATCGCGTCCTCTGTAGGAGCTGCCGAAGGCTGCGATCTTTGTGGGCGTCACGCCTTAATGACCATTCCCCGAATGCCCACCCGCCTGTGCAGCCCCCGGCGCTTTGCCAGCCTCGGCCTTGCGCCCGCCTTCCACTTCCGCCGCCGGGGTTTTCTGCGCCTCCTTGCCCAACTGCTCCAGCGCCTGCAGATTGCTTTTACGCACCGCCTCGACAAAGCCCTGATACGGCAGGTCAGTGACCCCGACCAGACCGAAATGGCCGTTCTCGCCGTCGAGCAAGCGTCCGGTCACCGGCTGGTCGAGATACTGGAACCAGTGCACGCCGACAATCGATGGCTCGCTCAGTGCCTGATTGAGGAAGTTGGCATAGGCCGGGCCGCGATCTTCCTCCTTGGCCAACTGCGTCACGCCGCCCCAGAACGGCCCTCGGTCAGCCGAGCCGAAGTTGAATTCGGTGATCAGCACCGGCTTGTCCAGCGCCGCCAGTGCGGCGAAGTCGTAACCGTCCTGCGGCTTGAGCGTGTACATGTTGAAGCTCAACACATCGCAGTACTGCGCGCAGGAGGCCACGGCTTCAGGCGTACTGGTGGCGAAACGACCACCCAGGAGCATCTGGTTCGGCGCGTGCCATTTCAGCGAATCGGAAATGGTCTTGAAATAGGTATCGGCGAAGACCTTCTGGAAGTATTTGAAATCCGCTTCGATCTCCGGATGCTCCGGGTTCGGCAGTGGCGGCACGAAGCCTGGATCTTCCATCAACTCCCACGCCGGTAGCTCGATACCCCAGGCCTTGGACAGTCCGGCCTGATTGCGGTACTTGTTACGCAATTGCTTGAGAAAGGCGCGTTTGGCCGGCACGTCGGTGGTCATTTTCAACGTGCCGTAGGCCAGCGCGTAGCGAGCTTTCGGATCGTCGCCAGGGCCAGCCCAGGCCAGTTCGTTGTCGGCGTAATAACCGATCAGCCACGGATCGTCACGGTGATCGCGGGCGGCAATGGCCACGGCGCGCTCGGTGGCCATGGCGAAACGCGGATCGAACGGATCCGGCATGCCGCCCCACCAATCGCTGCCGGTGCTGATGCTGGTGTAGTCGCCGACGATCGACAGCGGCAAGGTGTACGGCACGCGCTCAGCGTCAGCCAGCGACGGCGCGCCCCAGTTGCCTACCGTGTTGAAGCCCCAGGCTTGCAGCCGATCGAGGGTATGCCGGGTCCAGCGTTCTTCATCAATTGTGGCTGTGCACGGGGCGGTTTCCTCGCTGGACGCTTGCACCGCATCGGTCTGCGCCGCTTCGGCAATACCGGATTTTGGCTCGGCAGGCACCGCTGCAGTTTCAGCAGCCTGCACCGAGCCGGCCTCAGCCGCGCCCGCCTTCGCCGCTTCGGCAATCCCGGCCTTGTTGTCGCTGTCGGCCTTGCACGGTTCGCCGTACAGGCGTTGCAGATTGGCGCCATAGAAGTCGTACCAGCGGCCGTTGCCGTAGCCACGCCCCTGATCGGCACCGTTGCCGCCACGGTTGTCGCCCTCGCCGAAATGCGCGGCCAGCGGGTCGTCGTTCTTCGGCAACGATTCGAACATGTACTCACGACCAGCCACGTAGGTCTGGTTGACCTGCGGGCTGACGGTGTTGACGCCCAGCGAATAGAACGGGTGGCCTTCAGGGGTCACCAGATACCAGCGGCCATCACGTTTTTCCGTGCGGAAGAAACCGCTGGCCTTGAACGCCGGGCCCTTGTTCCAGCCGCCGAACTTGTCCAGCGAAGCCTTTTCACGCTCGGCCAGCCATGTATTCAGCTGTTGCTGCTCTTTGCTGGCGGCGCTTTTCAGTTGCTCGTCGCTGCTGACTTTTTCCGGCCATTTACTGCGGGTTGACTGACCGTATGCGTCGACCAGATTACCGTACACCGCGCGCGTCACCGACTCGCCGTCCTGCACGCCGAAACGCTCGAGCAACAGGCTCTGCGCAACTTTCGGCTGATCCATCGACAGACTTACCGAAACCACCTGGCTGCGATCGATCTCGCCGGTGCTACTGGCCAGCAGGATGCGTTGGCCATCGACGGTCATCGGCATCGGCGGCCCGGCTTTCATGCCCTGGCTCAGCGGCGTCGACGCCACCAGCGGCACCAGCAAGGTTTGCGCGGGGCCAGCCGGCAGATCGACGCGGCTGACCAGGGTGCGGCCGTCGTTGCTCTGGATCTGCACATAAACCGTCACCGCCCAGTTCATCGCACTCTGCAGACGCAGAGTCATCATGTCGGACTGCGACCAGTCCCAAGCGCCGGTCTGCGGGGTCAGGCGCAAGGTCGGCCGGGCCACCGGGTTGAACGTCACCCGGCGCAGCACTTCGCCTTCCGCGGTCTGTTCGGCATTGGCCTGGGGCAGGTCGGCGTTTTCCGTGGCGACCTTGACCACGTCGGCCGGGCGTACGAAGTTGAACAGCGTCTGCTGACCGGCGGGCGCGGCCAGCAACGGCGCGGCAAAGATCATGGCGAAAACAGCGGGCAACGAACGGCAGATCATAAGAACGGAGTTCTCCCTAACGACCAGTCAAGGCCAGTGGAAAAGCGGTGGCAGAGAGATAGACAACGCGGCGGGCCAATCGGCCCACCCGCGTCTCAGGATATTTCACGTCGGAAAGGAGGCAACGCATTGAGGATCGCCTTGCCGTAGCGCTGGGTGACCAGACGCCGGTCGAGCAAGGTGATGGTGCCGCGGTCTTCTTCGGTGCGCAGCAGACGCCCGCAGGCCTGAACCAGTTTCAGCGAGGCATCGGGCACTGAGATTTCCATGAACGGATTGCCGCCACGCGCCTCGATCCACTCCGACAACGCGGCCTCGACCGGATCATCGGGCACCGAGAACGGAATCTTGGCGATCACCACGTGCTCGCAGTAGGCACCCGGCAAATCGACACCCTCGGCAAAACTGGCAAGGCCGAACAGCACGCTGGAATCACCGCCATCGACTCGCGCCTTGTGCTTGTTGAGGGTTTCCTGTTTCGACAGGTTGCCCTGAATGAACACTTGCTTGCGCCAGTCGCGGTCGAGACCGTCGAACACGTCCTGCATTTGCTTGCGCGAGGAGAACAGCACCAGCGTGCCACGCGACCCTTCGACCAGATCGGGCAGTTCACGGATGATCGCCGCCGTATGGGCAGCGGCATCGCGCGGGTCGGCCTTCAGGTCCGGCACGCGCAGCACGCCGGCATCGGCATGATGGAACGGGCTCGGCACCACCGCTGTGACAGCTTTTTTCGGCAGGCCGGCGCGCATGCGGAAACGGTCGAAAGTGCCCAGCGCCGTCAGCGTCGCCGAGGTCACCAGGCAGCCGTACGCGACGTTCCATAAACTGCGACGCAAGGTTTCCGCCGCCAGAATCGGGCTGGCGTTGACCTCGATGTCGAACAGCGAACCGCTTTCGGCCAGGGTCAGCCAGCGCGCCATCGGCGGGCTGTCTTCCGGATCTTCGGCGGTGAACGCGGTCCACAATTCCCAGTTGCCGGAAGCGCGGGACAACAAGCTGCCGAACAATGGATACCATTCTTCGGCCTGATTGCTGGCGATGCCAATATTGACCTCACCGTCCATGCCTTCCTTGAGCAGGTCGGTCAGGCGCTGGAACAGGTCGTTAAGGCGCGAATAGCCTTTTTTCAGCTCGATGCCCATCTCGCGCATGTCCTCGGGAATCACCCCGCCGACAAAGCGATGTCGCGGACGCTCGCGGCCTTCGACGTCTTCGCCGGGCTTGAAATCGGCGATCTGCTCGCACGCGGTGAACATGAACTGCTGCTGGGTCTTGATCTCCCGTGCCAGCTCCGGCACCTGCTCGATCAGCTTGCCGAGATCGCCCGGCAGCGGATGCTGTGCGAGCAGTTTGGTCAGGTTCTTCGCGGTGGTCTCCAGCCAGTCGGCGGTGGAGCGCAGGCGCGTGTAATGAGCGAAGTGGCCGATGGCCTTGTCCGGCAGGTGATGGCCTTCGTCGAACACGTAAATGGTGTCGCGCGGGTCCGGCAGCACGGCGCCGCCGCCCAGTGCCAGATCCGCCAGGACCATGTCGTGGTTGGTGACGATCACGTCAACCTTGCCCATGCCTTCGCGGGCCTTGTAGAAGGCGCACTGGCCGAAGTTCGGGCAATGACGGTTGGTGCACTGGCTGTGATCGGTGGTCAGGCGCGCCCAGTCGGCGTCTTCCAACGCGTTCGGCCAGCTGTCGCGGTCGCCGTCCCATTTATTGCCGGCGAGCTTTTCGATCATGCTGGTGAACAGCTTCTGACTGGCCTCGTCGACTTCGATCTTGAAGCCTTCTTCCTCGAACAACTGAGCGGTGGCGGTTTGCGCGTGGCCTTCCTGCAAGAGCATGTCGAGCTTGGACAGGCACATGTAGCGGCCACGGCCCTTGGCCAGGGCGAAACTGAAATTCAGCCCGCTGTTGCGCATCAGGTCAGGCAAATCCTTGTAGACGATCTGCTCTTGCAGGGCGACGGTCGCGGTGGCAATCACCAGACGCTTGCCGGCCAGTTTCGCCGTAGGGATCGCCGCCAGGCTGTAGGCCACCGTCTTGCCGGTACCGGTGCCGGCTTCCACCGCGACGATCGCGGGGTCGCCACTGCGCCGGCCTTCGTCATCGGTGTCGATATCCCCGAGGACCTTGGCGATTTCGGCGATCATCAGGCGCTGGCCGTAACGCGGCTTGAGGCTCTTGGCCTCTAGAAAACGCGAATAGGCGCCCTGGATCGTGGTTTTGAGTTCAGTGCTGATCATTGAGTGTCGGGCGCTGGAAACGCTGGATAAATTTTCAGTAGTTTGGTTCGGCGGCTATCATACCTGCCTAATCGATCCTGCGCAGAACGGAGTGCCCGAATGACACCTTTTAGCCTCGTTTACCCCCTGCATGTCCTTGCCGCTCTGGTGTGGGTCGGCGGCATGTTTTTCGCCTGGATGGTCTTGCGCCCTGCGGCTGTGAAGGCTCTGGACGGCCCCGCCCGCCTGACCCTGTGGGTGGAAGTGTTTCAAGGTTTTTTCCGTTGGGTCTGGGTCGCCGTGATCCTGTTGCCGATCAGCGGCGTGGGCATGCTGCATCTGCAGCAGGTCGGATTTGAAACCGCGCCGAAGTACGTGCAGGTGATGATCGGTTTGTATGTGGTGATGACGGCGCTGTTCATCCGCATTCAGGGGTTGATGCTGCCGGAGTTGCGCAAGGCGGTTGAGGCGAAGGATTGGCCGGCGGGTGCGGCGGTGCTGGGGCGGATTCGCCGGGTGGTGGGGCTCAATCTGCTGGTCGGGTTGGTGCTGGTGGCGGTAGCGGCGGCGAGACCGATGCTCTGAATCGCACTCTTGTTCTGCTGTGAACACAGTTGTGGCGAGGGGATTTATCCCCGCTGGGCTGCGTAGCAGTCCCGCTTTTGATTTTTAGAGCGGGGCCGCTTCGCGACCCAGCGGGGATAAATCCCCTCGCCACATAATTTCACTCACCAAAGATCTTCACTCACCAAAGCATTTATTGATCAGAGAGTGGGTCGCAGTTTTAGAGCCGTTGCACGGTAACCGAACCCGCCGCCCCCACCGGCCCAGTCTGGCCATCCGCACCGGCCTTGCCGTTCTTGCCGCCGTCAGCGCGGTACACCAGGCAGCCCTTGGATTTGCCGCCCTTCCCTGCTTTACCACCGACACCCGCCGGGCCGCCGGCACCGCCAGCCACGTTGACCTTGATCAGCTCTGCAGGGAAATCCCGTGGTACGGCGAGTCGCACCAGCGCACCCGGCGCGCCTGGCTGGCCATCGCTGCCGTCACTGCCATCGGCACCGTGGCCGGCCGAGCCATAGGTGCAGCCCGGATCTTCACCGTTGCCGCCGTCGAGGCCGACGAAACCCGGCGCGCCCCTGCCGCCACGGGCATCGACCGTCAGTTGCGGCGCGCTCAGGGCCTGGAATTGCAGATTCAGATTGCGCCCGGCCCGGGCCGCTTTTTCATAAGTGCCGGGGGCGCCGCGCGCGGTGATCTGGCTGCCCTCGCTCAATTCAGCGCGCTTGACCTTCACTTCCAGCGCTTGTTCAGCCGGAACGATAGCAATACGTGCTTCATGGCCCAGGCGCAGTTCATCAATGTTCAATTCAGTCACGTTGGACGGGATCAGCAAGGTGCCGTAATCGGCGACTTCCAGTTTCTCCAGTTGCAGCGTGCTGGTGGTGTTGGGCAAGCGCATCAGCGAATTGCTTTGCACGTTGACCACCTGCGCGCAGGCCAGTGGACTGATGAATGCAGCGAGCAGGCAGAGTTTACGCATGGGAAGAAGCCTCCGGAGCGGCCGGGGCCGGGATGGTTTGCAGGTGGAAAACGCCGAACAACAGGATGCGGCCACGATCACGCCAAGGGTGCGGACGGCCCTTGAGGCTGCGGTTGCACAGCAGCACTTCGAGGAGATGAATCACCAACAACAGAGCGCCGGCCAGATTGACCAGCAGATGCAGCGGATGAACAAACGGCACCAGTTGATTGGCCAGTACCACGCAGCAGAACAGCAGGGTCAGCAAACGCCCCAGCCCCCAGAACACCTTCATACGCTCCCCCGTGTTGCGAATTATTCTTTGCACGCACAGTACCGGCTTCTGCGGGGGATAAGCCAGAGGGAAAAATGAATTTTCTACAAACGCCGGGTAAATGGCTGCCGGGCCGATGATTTCGACCCGGCAGCTCTAGCCGGCGGACTACAGACCTTTCCTAACGATTGATATGCAGCTCGACCCGGCGATTTTCCGCGCGGCCTTCATCGCTGGCGTTATCGGCGACCGGCTCACTTTCGCCTCGACCCTCGCTGGTGAGCTTGTTCGGCGCCAGGCCCTGACTTAGCAAGTACGCTGCAACGCTGCTCGCGCGCCGCTCGGACAAAGCCTGGTTATAGGCGTCAGAGCCCTTGCTGTCGGTATGCCCGATGACTTTGATGCTGACCACGTCGGCATTGCGCAGCTTGTCCATCAAGGTGTCGAGCTGGGCTTTGGCCGCCGGGGTCAGATCGGACTTGTCGAAATCGAACAGCACGTTGCCGGCATCGCTCAAGGTGATCACTTCGGTTTGCGGCGCCGGTTCGACCGGTTTGACTGCCGCCGGATATTGCGGCAGCGGGCAGCCACGGTGATCGACTTCGGTATTTTCCGGTGTGTCCGGGCAGCGGTCGCGGCGATCGAAAACGCCGTCGCTGTCCTCGTCGCCATCCTGGGCGTAACAGATCAGCCCACCGGTAAGAATGCCCAATGCCGCGCCGCCACCGGCCCAGCCGGCGCTTTCAATGGCGCCAAGACCGCCGCCGACCAGGCCGCCAAGCAGGCTGCAGATCGGCCACGTACGTTGATTGAGGGGGGCGGTGCCATCGCTGTGAGTGGCACAACCGGTGAGCAAGCTGCCAAGCAGCAGCACCGGCAAGACGGACCTTGAGAAAAGACGCATTTGTGAACGCTCCTGTGTACCGGCCCATACCGGTTACACAGGAGTAAAGACCCGCATCCGCGACTGCACAAGCCGCGGATGCGAGAGGGGCTAGCGGACGATTTTGATTTCGGTGCGACGGTTCTGCGCACGACCATCAGCCGACTTGTTGTCAGCCACAGGCTGGCTTTCACCAAGGCCCGACACCGAAACGAAGCTGGCACGTGGCACGCCCTGCTGGATCAGGTATTCCACCACCGAGTGCGCACGACGATCCGACAGTTTCTTGTTGTAGGCATCGCTGCCGACACTGTCGGTGTGACCGGTCACGGTCAGTTGCGCGGTAGAGGATTCCTGTTTCAGGCGATCGGCGACCTTGTCCAGCACTTGCTTGTCAGGGCCGGTCAGCGTGGCTTTGTCGAACTCGAAATGCACATCACGAATGACGATGGTTTCCTCCTTGACCACAACCGCTTCTTCGACCACTGGCGCAGGCGTCGGTGGCGGGCAACCGTCAGCATCGACCTGCACGCCTTTAGGCGTACCCGGGCACTTGTCGCGACTGTCCGGCACGCCATCGCCGTCTTCATCACCATCACCGTGCACCCAGCAATAGGCCGCCGCCGTACCACCGACAATCAGTGCACCGTAACCGGCCCACGAAGCGCTTTCCGTCGCGCCGAGACCGGCACCGACCACACCGCCGACCGCCGCACAGGTCGGCCAGTCGGTTTTCTGCAAACCTGCACAACCAGTCAACACACTGGTTAGCAGAACCAAGGGTAATGCTGTCCGAACTATGCTCATCTAGTTTTCTCCTGAGGGATCGGCTTAAAACCGATTCAGGGAGTAAAGACCGGAGTTTTAATCTCCGCCAGCAATAGGCCACCGCTGTTTGCGACCGTGTTCACAGGGGTTTGCCTCTTTTGGCGAAAACCGCTGCCACCGGGCGCTTTGCCGACGCGGCCTGGCAGGCTAGTCTTGGCGGTCTGACTGAGGAGCTTCGATGAACGCCGCCATTTCTTCGCGCACGCCGCAACAGGCGTTGGCCGCTTTGCTGGATCGCTACGCCCCGGCCCGTCTGCTGCTGATCGGCGCCAGCGAATTTCCCGCCTTGAGCGCTTTCAAGGACGCGCATCCAGACACCGTGGTCGCTCATGCCGCGCCCGGCGCGTTGCCCGCCGAATTGGCTGCGCAACGCTTCGATCTGGCGCTGGTAGTCGATTGCCTGGAACATTTACCCAAGCGCGACGGCCTGAATCTGTTGGGCGGCATCCGCAATCTCAACGCCAGTCGCATCGCGGTGCTGGCGGATCTGGCCGCCAGTGGCTGGCAGGAAACCGATTTCTATTCGCTGGCACTGCAGGCCAGCGAGCGTTTTCAGCGCGACGCGCAGGTGCTGACCCTGTTCACCTACGATCTGCTTGACTACAAACAAGTCCCCGACTGGCTCAATTCACGCTTCTGGGCCAATCCGGAAAACTTCGGGAAATACTGGTGGTAATGCAATGAGTACAGCCATTTGCCCTTGCGGCAGCGGCAATCTGCTGGATGCCTGCTGCGGCCCTTATCACGACGGCCACCCGGCACCGTGTGCCGAAGCCTTGATGCGTTCGCGCTACAGCGCTTATGTGCTGGGGCTGATCGACTATCTGGTGGCGACCACCCTGCCCGCGCAGCAGGCGGGGCTGAACCGACAATCGATCAGCGACTGGAGTGCGCAAAGCACTTGGCTCGGCCTTGAGGTGGAAAGCTCGGAGGTGTTCGGCGGCCAGCCGGAACACGCTTTTGTGACCTTCACCGCGCGCTGGCATGACAGCCAGGGCGAGCACAGCCATCGCGAGCGCTCCTCGTTTGTGCAGAACGGCGGGCGCTGGTACTTCATCGATCCGACGGTGCAGATGAAGCTGGGACGCAATGACGGCTGCCCGTGTGGCAGCGGGCAGAAGTTCAAGAAGTGTTGTTCGGGTTATTTCGGCGCTTGAGCTGAAGATCAAAAGATCGTCCGATCGCGGCCCGAGCCTTCGGCCGCTCCTACACGGGATTAGCCGAAGGCTGAAATTTTTTAAGGTCTAGACTGGGCACAAAGGGAGTCAATTTCATGCTCGGTCGTCGGCGCGCACTACATTTTCTGCTGTTGATGCTGATCGTAAACCTCGGCGGCTGTGCCTCGTGGTTCAGCGACGACAGCGTCGAGCCCGCCGTGCATCTGGTGAAAGTCGAGGTGGTGCGGGCCAAACTGCTCGAACAGAAATTCATCCTGCACTTTCGCGTCGACAATCCCAACGACAGCGACCTGACCGTGCGCGGCCTCGAATACCGGATTCACCTGGCCGACATGCTGCTCACCGAAGGCGAGCATGAGCACTGGTTTACCGTGGGGCCCAAGCGCAGCGCTTACTTCAAAGTGCCGATCCGCACCAACCTGTGGCCGAAGGTCAAACAGGTGGTGAAACTGCTGAAAAATCCGAACCAGCAGATTCCCTATCGATTGCAGGGGGAAATGGAAACCGGTTTATTCATCGCCCACTACGTGCACCTTGAGCGCAATGGCGTGATAATCCCCGCCGATCTAACTCCGGAGTGACCTCGATGACCCAGCAACCCCATGTCCATGGCCCTGACTGCAACCACGATCATGACCACCATCACGATCACGACCATGGCCATGTCCACGGCCCGAACTGCGGCCACGCCCACCAGGAACCGGTGCGCAACGCCCTGAAAGACGTCGGCCGCAACGACCCTTGCCCATGCGGCAACGGCAAGAAATTCAAGAAGTGCCACGGCGCGTGATGTCACTGGCGAAGGTCTTCTTCGCCTGACACACCGCTTTCGCGAGCAGGCTCGCTCCCACAGTTGATCTGCACTCAACACATTTTTGTGAACCTGCGCAGCCCCTGTGGGAGCTGGCTTGCCAGCGATAGGGCGGCACATCCCTGCATTGATGTCGCCTGATTCACCGCAATCGCTGGCAAGCCAGCTCCCACAGGTCTATCAGTTGGCTGTCAGAATCAGGGCAGCACTGACCACCGTCGCATACTCCCCATGCAGATTCCCCAGCGACATCCCGTGCACCTCTTCAGCGGTACGCGGTGTGCCGAAATAATCGGCCTTGTCGAAGGCAAAACACGCATCCTCTAACACCCATGTGTCGAAACCCAGATTGCCCGCAGTGCGCGCCGTCGACTCAACCGAGTTATTGGTCGCCACACCAACGATGATCAGTTGCCCGATGCCAGCCTCACGCAACTGCGCCTCCAGCCCACTGGCACAAAACGCATCCGGCACCTGTTTCTGCACCAGCCATTCACCGTCCCGAGGGACAAAACGCTCTTGAAACTCCACTCCGTCCTGCTCGGGCCAGAACACCGAATCAGGCGAGCGCGACAAGTGCTGCACGTGGATCACCGGGCGCCCGCGCAGGCGCCACAGCGCCAATAACTCAAGCATGCGCTCTTCGGCCTGAGGATTATTCCGCCGCCCCAGACGCGGATGCAGGATGCCTTTCTGCTGGTCGATGATGATCAGCGCAGTGTTGCTCTGAAGCTCCATAGCGATCTTTCTCCTGACAGGGCACGGGACTTGTTCCGTAGTTCAACATCAGCGCTTTCCCACAAGCAACTGTCACACCTCTGACCGATCAGCCGACAACTGCATAAATAACCACTCGCCCCGCTTGCGCGGCTCTCGCGCCGTCACTAACGTAGCGGCTTTATTGCGCCCCCAGCCTTATACCCCCGCAGGAGCTTCGCCATGGCCTCGCCAGCCCTTTCACATTTTCTTCCCCGGTTCGGCGTTGCCGCAGCAGTGGCCGGTGTCCTCGGCCTGTCCGGTTGCCAGACCTGGAACGCCCAGGACAGCCTGCCGCCGACCTCCGGCGTGCAACCGCTCAAGGGCCTGGCGCAGAACGTTTCGGTGCGGCGCAATGCGATGGGCATGCCGCTGATCGAAAGCAACAGCTTCCATGACGCGCTGTTCAGTCTCGGTTACGTCCACGCCAGCGACCGCATCAACCAGATGGTCACCCTGCGCCTGTTGGCCCAGGGCCGGCTGGCGGAAATGTCCGGCGCGTCGATGCTCGATGCCGACCGCTACATGCGCGCGGTCAATCTGAAGAAGAGCGCCGGCGAGCTGTACAAGGCCTCGTCGCCACGGCTCAAACGCTTCTTCGAAGTGTATGCACGGGGCGTCAACGCCTACCTGTTCCGCTACGCCGACAAGTTGCCGGGCGACCTCGCCGCCAGCGGTTACAAGCCCGAATACTGGAAACCGGAAGATTCGGCGCTGATTTTTGCCCTGCTGAATTTCAGCCAGTCGGCCAACCTGCCGGAGGAAATCCAGTCGCTGGTGCTCGCGCAAACCGTGACCACTGACAAACTCGCCTGGCTGAGCCCGTCGGCGCCTGATGAAAACCTGCCAGTGGCTGAAGCCGACAAACTGCAAGGCCTCAAGCTCAACGGGCAGATTCCGGGGCTGACGGAACTGAGCAGCGCCAGCCAGCAACTGTCGGCGCTGAACCTGCTCGCCACGCCGACTGCGAACAATTGGGCGATTGCCCCGCAACGCAGCCGCAGCGGCAAAAGCCTGCTGGCCAGCGATGCGCACGGGCCGCTGGCCGCGCCGTCGCTGTGGAGTTTCGTGCAGATACGTGCGCCGAAATATCAGGCCGCCGGCGTCACGGTTGCCGGTCTGCCGATGGTGCTCGGCGGCTTCAACGGCAAAGTGGCGTGGAGCATGACCAGCGTGCTCGGCGACAATCAGGACCTGTTCCTCGAGAAAATCCGCCGTCAGGGCAGCAGCCTCACTTATGAAGTCAACGGCAAATGGCAGCCGTTGGGCGTGCGCAACGAGACCTACTTCGTCAAAGGCCAGCGGCCGATTCGCGAAGCCGTGTACGAAACCCGCCACGGCGCGCTGCTCAACAGTGCCCAGGCAGCGGCGCAAGGCAGCGGTTTCGGCCTCGCCTTGCAGACGCCAAGCTTCACTGACGACAAAACTCTGGATGCCTTCTTCGATCTGACCCGCGCGCAAAACGTCGAGCGCGCCTCGGACGCCAGCCGCGAAATCCGCGCCATTACCCTGAATCTGGTTTTTGCCGATGCAAGCAATATCGGCTGGCAAGTCACCGGGCGCTTCCCCAACCGTCGCGAAGGTGAAGGCCTGCTGCCCTCGCCGGGTTGGGACGGTCGCTACGACTGGGACGGTTACGCCGACCCGATGCTGCACCCCTACGATCAGGACCCGGCACAAGGCTGGCTCGGCACCGCCAACCAGCGCGTGATCCCCGACGGCTACGGCATGCAGCTGTCGAAATCCTGGGCGGCACCGGAGCGCGGCGAACGCCTGGCGGAAATGGCCGGCAGCGGCAAGCACGACAGCCGCAGCGTGATCGCCATGCAGTACGACCAGACCACCACCTTCGCCGCCAAGCTGAAAAAAGTCTTCGAAGCACCGGGAATGAAGCAACCGCTGAAACAGGCGATCGACGCCCTGCCGGACGCCGAACGCAGCAAGGCTCGTGAAGCCTTCACCCGTTTGATGGCCTTCGACGGCAAGCTCAGCCCGACCTCGGCGGATGCGGCGATCTACGAACTGTTTCTGCAGGAAAGCATGAAGCAGATCTTCCTCGATGAACTGGGTCCTGAGTCGAGCCCGGCGTGGAAGGCCTTTGTTGCCAGCGGCGATCTGTCCTACGCGGCGCAGGCCGATCATCTCTTGGGGCGTGAGGACAGTCCGTTCTGGGATGACCTGCGCACGCCGGAGAAGGAAGACAAAGCGGTGATTCTCGCCCGCAGTCTCGCTGCAGCGATTACAGCGGGCGACAGCCAGTTGGGCGGCGATCATCGCGCCTGGCAGTGGGGCAAATTGCACAGCTATGCGTGGAAAAACAGCAACGGTCAGACTGTACGCGGGCCGCTGGCGGCTGGAGGCGATCACACCACGCTGAACAGCTCGGCGTTTGCCTGGGGCCAGGACTTCGCCACCACGCGCGCGCCGTCGATGCGTTTTATCGTCGACTTCGGCCAGAGCGAGCCACTGATGGCGCAGAACGGTACGGGGCAGTCGGGCAATCCACTGAGTCCGAACTACCTGAACGGGATCGATGCGTGGCTCAAAGGTCAGTACATCGGCCTGCCGATGCAGCCGCAGAACTTTGATCGGGTGTATGGCAAGACCCGCTTGACCCTGACGCCCGGGAAATAGAGCAAAGATCAACAGCCCCTCACCCTAGCCCTCTCCCGGAGGGAGAGGGGACTGATTGGGGGATGCTTGGGTCTTGCGCCGACCTGAAAGAGAGATGGTGAATCCAACATTGGATCAGGCTCAAGGGTGTGCCGGATCCATATTCAACTCGGTCCCCCAGGTCGATGTACCTCACCAGACACCTCGGTCGGCCCCCTCTCCCTCTGGGAGAGGGCTGGGGTGAGGGTAGCGCTTTAAAGCCGATCGAACTTCCAGCCTCACGCCCGCCTCATAGCTAACAAGCCCCCCATTCCGGTCACGACATGGATCTTGTTATTGCCCGACCTGAAGGTCTCTACTGCCCCGCCGGTGATTTCTATATCGATCCGTGGCGGCCGGTCGAGCGTTCGGTGATCACCCATGCCCATGGCGATCACGCGCGCACCGGTAATCAGCACTACCTGTCGAGCAGCGCCAGCGCCGGGATTCTGCGCGCGCGTCTGGGTCAGGACATCCAGTTGCAAACACTCGACTACGGCCAGCGCCTGACCCACCACGGCGTGACCCTGAGCTTTCACCCCGCCGGGCATGTCCTCGGTTCAGCGCAAGTGCGCCTGGAATACGGCGGCGAAGTCTGGGTCGCATCGGGCGATTACAAGGTCGAGCCGGATGGCACCTGCAGCCCATTCGAACCGGTGCGCTGCCACACGTTCATCACCGAATCGACCTTCGGCCTGCCGATCTATCGTTGGCAGCCGCAGGCGCAGATCTTCGCCGAGATCAATCAGTGGTGGGCGGCCAATATCGCCGCCGGCAAGGCCAGCGTGCTGTTCTGCTACTCCTTCGGCAAGGCCCAACGCATCCTCCACGGCATCGACGAAACCCTCGGGCCGATCCTCAGCCACGGCGCGGTCGAACCGTTGAACCGGGTCTACCGCGATGCCGGCGTGTACCTGCCGCCGACGATCTATGCGGGCGACGTAAAAAAAAGCGACCCGATCATGCGCCAGGCGCTGGTCATTGCTCCGCCGTCAGCAGGCGGCAGTACTTGGATGCGTCGTTTTGGCGAGTTCAGCGATGCCTTTGCCAGCGGCTGGATGCGCCTGCGCGGGACCCGGCGGCGGCGCGGCGTCGATCGCGGCTTCGTCCTTTCCGATCACGCCGACTGGCCCGGCCTGCTGTGGGCGATCAACCAGACCGGCGCGGAACGGGTGATGGTCACCCACGGCTCGATCGGCGTGCTCGTGCGCCATCTGCGCGAACAGGGCCTCGATGCACAAGGCTTCACCACCGAATACGGCGATGACGAAGACGACAACATCGCCACCGAACCCACCGTTGCCGAGACTTCCCCATGAAAGCCTTCGCCGAGTTATATGCCGAACTCGACGCCACCACGTCGAGCAACGCCAAGCTGGCGGCGATGCAGGCGTACTTCGCGCAGGCCGCGCCGGAAGATGCCGCATGGGCGGTGTATTTCCTTTCCGGCGGGCGACCTCGGCAACTGGTACCGGTGCGCATCCTTCGTGAGCTGGCGGTTGCAGTTTCGGGACTGGAGCCATGGCTGTTCGAAGAAAGCTACCAAGCCGTCGGCGATCTGGCCGAGACCATTTCTCTGGTGCTGCCGGAAAATTCCCACAGCTCCGAGGCCGGTCTTGCCGAATGGATCGAAGACAAGCTGTTGCCACTTCGCGGTGAAACCCCGGAATATCTGGCGCGGCAACTGCCGATGTTGTGGGCGCAACTGGACCGGCCAAGCCTGATGCTGTGCATCAAGTTGATCACCGGCAGTTTCCGCGTTGGCGTGTCGAAGCTGCTGGTCACCCGCGCCCTCGCCTCAATGGCCGGGCTCGACAGCAAGCGCGTGGCACAGCGCCTGGTCGGTTACACCGATCTGTCGAACCGGCCCAACGCCGCCAGTTACCTGAAACTCATCGCCCCGGAGTCCGCCGACGAACACGCCCAGCGCGGCGGTCAGCCCTACCCGTTCTTTCTTGCCCACGCGTTGTCGCAACCGGTCGAGGAATTCGAAGCCCTGCTCGGCCCCGCCAGCGACTGGCAGGTGGAATGGAAGTGGGACGGTATCCGCGCGCAAGTGGTCAAGCGCGACGGCAAGCTGTGGGTGTGGTCGCGCGGCGAGGAACTGGTGACCGAGCGCTTCCCCGAATTCGATGTGCTCGTGCACGGCTTGCCCGACGGCACAGTGATCGACGGCGAAATCGTCGTGTGGAAGAGCACCCATCCGACTACTGAAGATGCCTTCGATCCGCATTCCGATGAGCCGCCGGCCGTGCAACCGTTCGCCCTGCTTCAACAACGGATCGGTCGCAAGACCCTCGACAAGAAGATTCTCGAAGAAGTGCCGGTGGTGGTGCTGGCCTACGACCTGCTGGAGTGGCAGGGCGAAGACTGGCGCAACCAGCCGCAGGTCAAGCGCCGTGCGCAACTCGAAGAGGTGATCGCGCGCTGCAACAGTCCGGTACTGCTGCCCTCCCCGGTATTGACCGGCGAAGACTGGTTCGATCTTGGCCGCCAGCGCGAAGCGTCACGCAAACTCGGCGTCGAAGGCATGATGCTCAAAGCGCGGGACTCGCTGTATGGCGTCGGCCGGACCAAGGACATGGGTGTGTGGTGGAAGTGGAAGGTCGACCCGTTCAGCGTCGACGCGGTACTGATTTATGCCCAGCGCGGACACGGTCGTCGCGCCAGTCTGTACAGCGATTACACCTTCGCCGTGTGGGACGGCCCGCCGGAATCCAGCCAACGCTCGCTGGTGCCTTTTGCCAAGGCCTATTCGGGGCTGACCGATGAAGAAATGCGTCAGGTCGACAGCATCGTGCGCAAGACTACGGTGGAAAAATTCGGTCCGGTCAGCAGCGTCAAGCCGAGCCTGGTGTTCGAACTCGGCTTCGAAGGCATCGCCCTGTCGCGCCGACACAAGAGCGGCATCGCCGTGCGCTTCCCGCGCATGCTGCGCTGGCGCAAGGACAAGACCGTCGAAGAAGCCGACAGCCTCGCTACCCTTCAGGATCTGTTGGCCTAACCCCTTTTCACTGATCGTTCCCACGCTCTGCGTGGGAATGCAGCACGGGACGCTCTGCGTCCCCCCAGAGCCAAACGCGGAGCGTCCGTTGATGCATTCCCACGCAGGAGCGTGGGAACGATCAGTCATCAGGGACAAATCCCTTGCCACAGATCGACCTGCTCTCAGCCACGCGCTTGAACCGAAACAGTGCATGCAAACAGCAATGCCCGTTTCCGGGCATTCAACTACCCTTGCCTGTCTCCACTCGACCTTTTAAAACACCTGTTCGGCACTCTGGTTCGGAAATTGCTACTTTCTATAGGTCGTAAGCGTTGCAGTAACAATAATTCTGCGCCACAAGCGCTCATATTGGTTCTTAGGGATTGAATAATGAAAAAAGCATTGCTGACCCTTTCTGCACTGGCGTTGTGCATGGCCGCCGGCTCCGCGCTGGCCAAGGAATACAAAGAGCTGCGCTTTGGCGTTGACCCTTCGTACGCACCGTTCGAGTCGAAAGCGGCCGATGGCAGCCTGGTCGGGTTCGATATCGATCTGGGCAACGCGATCTGCGCCGAACTGAAGGTCAAGTGCAAATGGGTTGAAAGCGATTTCGACGGCATGATTCCGGGCCTCAAGGCCAACAAATTCGACGGCGTGATCTCGTCGATGACCGTGACCCCGGCGCGCGAGAAGGTCATCGACTTCTCCAGCGAACTGTTTTCCGGCCCGACCGCTTACGTGTTCAAGAAAGGCTCCGGCCTGAGCGCAGACGTCGCGTCGCTCAAGGGCAAGACCGTTGGCTATGAGCAAGGCACCATTCAGGAAGCCTACGCCAAAGCCGTGCTGGACAAGGCCGGTGTGAAAACCCAGGCCTATCAGAACCAGGATCAGGTGTATTCCGACCTGACCTCCGGCCGCCTCGACGCAGCCATCCAGGACATGCTGCAGGCCGAACTGGGCTTCCTCAAGTCGCCGAAAGGCGAAGGTTACGAAGTCAGCCAGCCGGTCGACAGCGAATTGCTGCCGTCGAAAACCGCTATCGGTATCAAGAAAGGTAACACTGAGCTGAAAGCACTTTTGGATAAAGGTATCAAAGCGTTACACGACGACGGCAAATACGCCGAGATTCAAAAGAAACACTTTGGCGACCTGAATCTGTACAGCGGCAAATAATGCCCCGGCGCCCATCCTCGATGGGCGCCTTTTCCATCCGCTCAGGTTGCTGATTTATGTTTGAAACCCTCCTGCAAAATCTGGGGCTGGCCTCGTTCAGTCTGCAGGGCTTCGGCCCGTTGCTGCTGCAAGGCACCTGGATGACCATCAAATTATCGGCGATGTCGCTGCTGGTGGCCGTGTTGCTCGGCCTGCTCGGCGCCAGTGCCAAACTGTCGAAAGTCAAATTGGTGCGCCTGCCCGCGCAGCTCTACACCACGCTGATTCGCGGCGTGCCGGATCTGGTGCTGATGCTGTTGATCTTCTACAGCCTGCAAACCTGGCTGACGTCACTGACCGACTACATGGAATGGGAATACATCGAAATCGACCCGTTCAGCGCCGGCGTGCTGACGCTGGGCTTCATTTATGGCGCGTATTTCACCGAGACCTTCCGTGGCGCGATCCTCGCGGTGCCGCGTGGTCAGGTCGAAGCCGCCACCGCGTATGGCCTCAAACGTGGCCAGCGTTTTCGCTTCGTGGTGTTTCCGCAAATGATGCGTTTTGCCCTACCAGGCATCGGCAACAACTGGATGGTCATGCTCAAGGCCACCGCGCTGGTGTCGATCATCGGTCTGGCTGATCTGGTCAAGGCAGCGCAGGACGCCGGTAAAAGCACCTATCAACTGTTCTACTTTCTGGTCCTTGCCGCTTTGATCTATCTGCTGATCACCAGTGCTTCGAACTTCATCCTGCGCTGGCTCGAACGCCGCTACGCCGCCGGTGCCCGGGAGGCCGTACGATGATCGAACTTCTCCAGGAATATTGGCGCGCCTTCCTTTATACCGACGGCCAGAACATCACCGGGCTGGCGATGACGATGTGGCTGCTGACCGCCTCGATCTGCATCGGCTTCGTCGTCTCGATTCCGTTGTCGATTGCCCGCGTCTCGCCGCACTTCTACATTCGCTGGCCGGTGCAGTTCTACACCTACCTGTTCCGTGGCACGCCGCTGTATATCCAGTTGCTGATCTGCTACACCGGCATCTACAGCCTCGCCGCCGTGCGCGAACAGCCGATCCTCGACAGTTTCTTTCGCGACGCGATGAACTGCACGATCCTCGCTTTCGCCCTCAACACCTGCGCGTACACCACGGAAATTTTCGCCGGGGCGATTCGCAGCATGAACCATGGCGAAGTCGAAGCGGCCAAGGCTTATGGCCTGACCGGCTGGAAGCTGTACGCCTACGTGATCATGCCGTCGGCCTTGCGCCGTTCGTTGCCTTACTACAGCAACGAAGTGATCCTGATGCTGCACTCGACCACCGTGGCGTTCACCGCGACCATTCCCGATATTCTGAAAGTCGCGCGGGATGCCAACTCGGCGACCTTCCTGACCTTCCAGTCATTCGGCATCGCCGCGCTGATCTACCTGACCATTACTTTTGCGCTGGTCGGTCTGTTCCGCCTTGCCGAACGCCGCTGGCTGGCCTTCCTCGGGCCGACTCACTAGCACCGGTTTGAAAATAAAGAGATAACAATGCGCCACCAGATTCATGACTTGCTGGCCCCGCTGCCGGGGACCGCACGGCAGATTCACAGTTTCCACTTCGGCCCACAGCAGGCCAAGGGCAAGGTGTACATTCAGGCCTCGCTGCATGCCGACGAACTGCCGGGCATGCTGGTCGCCTGGCACCTGAAGCAGCGTCTGGCCGAGCTGGAAGCTGCCGGCCGCCTGCGCAGCGAAATCGTCCTCGTGCCGGTGGCCAACCCGGTCGGCCTCGAACAAGTGCTGATGGACGTGCCGCTGGGCCGTTACGACCTGGAGAGCGGGCAGAACTTCAATCGCTGGTTCGTCGACCTCAGCGAAGAAATCGGCAACGCCATCGAAGGCCAACTCAACGACGACGCGCAGCACAACCTCGAACTGATCCGTGCCAGCCTGCGCAGTGCCCTCGACCGTCAGAAGCCGACCACACAACTGCAATCCCAGCGTTTGACCCTGCAACGCCTGGCCTGCGATGCCGACATGGTGCTGGACTTGCACTGCGACTTCGAATCGGTAGTGCACCTGTACACCACGCCCGAAGCCTGGCCGCAGGTCGAGCCGCTGGCGCGCTATATCGAAGCCCAGGCCAGTCTGCTCGCTACCGATTCCGGCGGGCAGTCGTTCGACGAATGCTTCACCCTGCTCTGGTGGCAACTGCGCGAGCGCTTCGGTGAGCAGTTCGAGATTCCGCTGGGCAGCTTCTCGGTGACCGTCGAATTGCGCGGTCAGGGCGACGTCAATCACCCGCTGGCCAGCCGCGATTGTCAGGCGCTGATCGATTATCTGATCCAGTTCGATGCCATCGTCGGCGAGACCAAGCCGCAACCGCCGCTGCCGTACCCGGCCACGCCGCTGGCCGGGGTCGAACCGGTGACCACGCCAGTCGGCGGCCTGCTGGTGTACTGCGCGACACCCGGCCAATACCTGGAAGCCGGCCAGCAGATCGCCGAAATCATCGACCCGGTCCACGACAAGGTCACCCCCATTCATTGCACCGCCGCCGGCCTGCTGTATGCGCGCTCGCTGCGGCGCATGGCCACTGCCGGCATGGTCATCGCCCACGTCGCGGGCGCCGAAGCCTATCGCAGCGGCTACCTACTTTCGCCTTGAGGATGCTCGTCCATGTACAAACTGACCGTTGAAGGCCTGCACAAAAGCTATGGCGATCATCAGGTGCTCAAAGGCGTTTCGCTCAAGGCCAAAACCGGCGACGTGATCAGCCTGATCGGCGCCAGCGGCTCGGGCAAAAGCACCTTTTTGCGCTGCATCAATTTCCTCGAGCAACCCAATGACGGCGCCATGAGCCTCGATGGCCAGGCGATCCGCATGGTCACCGACCGGCACGGCATGCACGTTGCCGACGCCGATGAACTGCAACGCCTGCGCACGCGGCTGGCGATGGTGTTCCAGCATTTCAACCTGTGGAGCCACATGACCGTGCTGGAAAACATCACCATGGCCCCGCGCCGGGTGCTCGGTTGCAGCAAACAGGAAGCCGAGGATCGCGCCCGACGTTATCTGGACAAAGTCGGCTTGCCAGCGCGGGTCGCCGATCAATACCCGGCGTTCCTGTCCGGCGGCCAGCAACAACGCGTGGCGATCGCCCGGGCACTGGCGATGGAACCGGAAGTGATGCTGTTCGACGAACCGACCTCGGCACTCGACCCGGAACTGGTCGGCGAAGTGCTGAAAGTGATTCAGGGTCTGGCCGAAGAAGGTCGGACGATGATCATGGTCACCCATGAAATGAGTTTTGCGCGCAAGGTGTCGAATCAGGTGCTGTTTCTGCATCAGGGTCTGGTGGAAGAAGAAGGCGCGCCGGAAGACGTGCTGGGCAATCCCAAAAGCGAACGGCTGAAGCAGTTCCTCAGCGGCAACCTGAAATAATGCCGTACACAATTCCCCTGTAGGAGCTGCCGAAGGCTGCGATCTTTTGACTCTGCCTCAAAGATCAAAAGATCGCAGCCTCGTTTCACTCGTCAGCTCCTACAAGGGAATCGCGTTGTTTTAAACCTTTGGTCTGTTGCTGTGGTCTCTGAAACAACACCTCCAGAGCGCACGCAGCCGGCATGGCGAAATCCCCCGACTTTGCAAAAACCTGGTTCAGCGCCCGCGACTGGAAGCCGTTCGCCTTTCAGAAACAGGTGTGGGCGGCGGTGAAAAAAGGCGAGTCCGGCTTGCTCCACGCCAGCACCGGCGCCGGCAAAACTTATGCGGTATGGTTTGCTGCGCTCAACCGCTTCGCCCGCTTGCAACCGCCCGTGGCCACGCCGCGCAAACGTAAACCGCCGGCCGAGCCGTTGACGGTGCTGTGGATCACGCCGATGCGCGCCCTCGCCGCCGATACCGCCCGCGCTTTGCAAAGCCCGGTCGATGAATTGCAGATTCCGTGGAGCATCGGCCTGCGCACCGGCGACACCAGCAGCAGCGAACGCGCTCGTCAGGGCCGGCGCTTGCCGACGACGCTGATTACCACCCCGGAAAGCCTGACTCTACTACTGGCCCGCGCCGATGCGCGCACGGCGTTGTCGACCCTGCGCATGATCGTCGTCGATGAATGGCACGAGTTGCTCGGCAACAAACGCGGCGTGCAACTGCAACTGGCCCTCGCTCGCCTGCGGCATTGGCAGCCGGAACTGATCGTTTGGGGCGTGTCCGCCACCCTCGGTAATCAATCCCACGCCGAGCAAGTGCTGATCCCACAGGGCGGCGGCGTCAGTGTTCAGGGCAAAAGCGAAAAAACCCTGCAAGTCGACACCCTGCTGCCACCGGCCATCGAGCGTTTTCCCTGGGCCGGCCACATTGGTCTGAAGATGCTGCCGCAGGTGGTGGCCGAACTCGACGTCTGCGCCAGCAGCCTGGTGTTCACCAACACCCGCGCACAATCGGAGATCTGGTATCAGGCGCTGCTGGAAGCGCGGCCGGACTGGGCCGGGTTGATCGCGCTGCATCACAGCTCACTGTCGCGCGATACCCGCGACTGGGTCGAGCAGGCATTGAAGAATGGCCAATTGAAAGCGGTGGTCTGCACCTCAAGCCTGGACTTGGGAGTGGATTTCCTCCCGGTCGAGCGCGTACTGCAAATCGGCTCGGCGAAAGGCGTCGCACGTTTGATGCAACGTGCCGGGCGTTCCGGTCACGCACCGGGGCGCACCTCGCGCGTGACGCTGGTGCCGACCCACAGTCTTGAACTGATCGAAGCGGTTGCCGCACGCGACGCCGTCGAACAGCGGCGCATCGAGCCGCGTCTTTCACCGCACAAGCCGCTGGATGTGCTGGTCCAGCATTTGGTCAGCATGGCCCTTGGCGGTGGCTTTATTCCTGAAGACTTGTACGAAGAAGTCCGTGGTGCCTGGGCTTATCGTGACCTGACAGCGGCAGACTGGGCCTGGGCGCTGGCGTTCGTACGCCATGGCGGGATGTCTCTTACAGCGTATCCGGATTACCGCCGGGTCGAGCCGGACGAACACGGCGTCTGGCGTGTGCCGGATGCGCGTCTGGCGCGGCGCCATCGCATGAGCATCGGCACCATCGTCAGCGACGCGAGCATCAACCTGAAATTCTGGAGCAAGGGCGGCGGCGGCAAACAACTGGGCAGCGTCGAGGAAGGCTTTATCGCGCGACTGAAACCCGGCGATGGTTTCCTCTTCGCCGGCCGCTTGCTGGAACTGGTGCGGGTGGAAAACATGACCGCCTACGTCAAACGCAGCACCGCAAAAAAAGCCGCCGTGCCGCGCTGGAATGGCGGGCGCATGCCGTTATCCAACGAACTGGCCGAAGCAGTGGTGACGCGCTTCAGCGCCGCTGCTCAAGGTCAGTTCAACGGCCCGGAAATGCACGCGCTGCGGCCGCTGCTGGAGACGCAGATACGCTGGTCCGGCTTGCCCACCACGGAAAATCTGCTGGCCGAGGTACTGAAATCCCGCGAAGGCTGGCATCTTTTCCTCTATCCGTTCGCCGGGCGCCAAGTGCATCTGGGACTGGCGAGCCTGCTGGCGTGGCGCGTCAGTCAGCGGCAACCGGTGACCTTCTCGATTGCCGTGAATGACTACGGCCTGGAACTGCTCAGCGCCACGCCGGTTGATTGGGCCGCGCATCTCGACGCTCACCTGTTCAACGCCGATGACCTGTTGCTGGATGTGCTGGCCAGTCTCAATGCCGGTGAACTGGCGTTGCGCCGCTTCCGCGAAATCGCGCGGATCGCCGGGCTGGTCTTCGCCGGGTATCCGGGCGCACCAAAGAGTACCCGCCAGGTGCAGGCGTCGAGTGGCTTGTTTTTCCAGGTGTTCAAACAATACGACGCCGACAACCTGCTGCTGGCCCAAGCTGGGGAAGAAGTCCTACGCGAGGAACTGGATATTCGTCGTCTGGAACAGACATTGGAGCGGATCAATCAGATGAAACTCGACGTGCATCAGGTTAAACGTCCTACACCACTGGGCTTTCCGCTGCTGGTGGAGCGGATGCGCGAGAGCATGAGTTCGGAAAAACTGGCAGACAGGATCAGAAGAATGGTCGGTGACCTGGAAAAAACCGCTGATAACGGAAAATCGTCGTGAGTGCGTACCCGGTGCGTTTGGCCGGTGAGGAGTTGTGGTTGCTGCCGGAGAAAGCGCTGTACTGGCCAGCGCAGGAAGCATTGCTGATCGCCGATGTGCATTTCGGTAAGGCGGCGGCCTATCGCAGCCTCGGCCAGCCGGTGCCGCATGGCACGACGGCGAGCAACATCGAGGTGATCGACGCGTTGCTGGCACGGCTGCCGTGTCGCCAGTTGATTTTTCTCGGGGATTTCCTGCATGGGCCTGGCTCACATGTCCCGACCACACTCAATGCGCTGGCAGAGTGGCGAGCGCGCCACGCTGACCTGCCGATGACGCTGATTCGCGGCAACCACGACAAACGCGCGGGCGACCCACCGGCATCGCTGAATATCCGCGTGGTGCCAGAACCGCTGTTACTCGGGCCGTTTGCCTTGCAGCATGAGCCCGATGCGCATCCCGAACGGCACGTGCTCGCCGGCCACGTGCACCCGGTTTATCGGCTGCATGGCAAAGGTCGGCAGAGTCTGCGCCTGGCTTGTTTCAGACTCGGTGAGCGCATCAGCCTGATGCCGGCATTCGGTGCGTTTACCGGCGGCTATCAGGTCGAGCGCGACGACAGTTGCAAGGTCTTCGTGATCGGCGACAACGAAATATGGCCCGTCAGCTAGATCGCAAACCGATCAGGCTGACGGGCCATATTCATGACAGTCGGTCAGGCAACAGGCGCCGGAGGCGGTTCGTCCGGCAGCGTCGGTTCGCCTGGTTCGGTCGGTTGTTCGTTGGGAGTATCGGGATCGGGCTGGCCGGGTACGCCGCCGGACAGGCTCAAAGACGGATTCGCCAGTAACGACCAGGCCAGAACGCCTATCTGATTGGGCTCAAGCCTTGCCAGTTCAGCGCTGATTTGCGGGTCGATCTTCATAGGGCACTCCTCAGTGAAGGCCCGAATTTGTGTGTAACAAAAACGGGCAGTACACCCCATAGAGTGTCTGCCCGCCAAAGAATTCCCGACATCCGTCGGATGGTCGATCAGGTACGCGGCAAGGTTACGCCACGCTGGCCCTGATATTTGCCGCCACGATCCTTGTAGGAAACTTCACATTCTTCATCGGATTCGAGGAAGAGCATCTGCGCCACGCCTTCGTTGGCGTAGATTTTCGCCGGCAGGTTGGTGGTGTTCGAGAACTCCAGCGTCACATGACCTTCCCACTCAGGCTCGAGCGGAGTGACGTTGACGATGATGCCGCAGCGGGCGTAGGTGCTTTTACCCAGGCAGATCGTCAGCACGTTGCGTGGAATGCGGAAGTATTCGACGGTGCTGGCCAGGGCGAAGGAGTTCGGCGGAATGATGCAGACATCGCTGTGGATGTCGACGAAGCTGCCGGCGTCGAAGTTCTTCGGGTCGACAATGGCCGAGTTGATGTTGGTGAACACCTTGAAGTGGTTGGTGCAACGCACGTCGTAGCCGTAGCTCGACACGCCGTAGGAAATCACCCGGCTGTCGTCGCTGCCGCGCATCTGGCGCTCGACGAACGGTTCGATCATGCCGTGTTCCTGCGCCATGCGGCGAATCCACTTGTCCGATTTGATGCTCATGGCGGGTTTGTCCTGAATAGCGAGGTGGAAAAATTCTGTCCGGCATCTTACCGGGCGCGTCGCCGCGATCAAAGTGCGCAACGCAATTCTCGGCGAACACCCCGTATTTACGCGATGTGGCGACGAACCGTCGCACCGCCGATCCCTAAAACACAGAATCCTTTGCAAGAAACATTGGCACGTTCCGGAAAAAGGGTTAAGGTGGCGTCACTGTGTTGCTTGTGTCACTGAGAATCTCTACACGATATGTTGAATTTCGATCCAACCATCTACAAGAATTTTTCCTGCTCTTTGCACTCAGTCTCGGCCAGGGTTCTTCCTGAGTCGCAGTTATCTTTGTTCAAGGAGTTACACCATGTCTAATCGCCAAACCGGTACCGTTAAGTGGTTCAACGATGAAAAAGGCTTCGGCTTCATCACTCCACAATCCGGTGACGACCTGTTCGTTCACTTCAAAGCTATCCAATCCGACGGCTTCAAAAGCCTGAAAGAAGGCCAACAGGTTTCTTTCATCGCTACCCGCGGTCAGAAAGGCATGCAAGCTGAAGAAGTACAAGTTATCTAACTTGTAGCTTCTTTAGAAAAGAGCCCCGCCCTTAAAAGCGGGGCTTTTTTGTGTCTGTATATTTTGTTTGCCCCTCTTTTTGCCTCCGCTCTATATGATCCGCGCCCTGGGAATCACATGGAAGAAGCAGGATGCAATTCATCTCTTGGAACACATTCAACGCGTTGCTGTTGGCGTTCGCCCCCCCTCTGAATGCAGAGACCAAATCTGATCATCCGACGGTGATTCTCGGCATGAACCCTCGTGCGACATATCTGGCGAAAGGACCAGAAGTCAATGGCCACTCTTCGATGCAACTCAGAGGCGCAGCGCTCCTGACGCTCTCGACTCCTCACGCTTGCGGGAGCAACGAGGTCTATTTGACGCCAGAATCATTGGGCATTCCGAACGAATCATTTCGACGAGCGCTCGGCGAAGTCCAAGACTTGATCGACCAAAAAATCCCCCTGATTCTGACGCTCTCCGCTTGCGAGCGAAAACGCGCCTTCTTCGAAAAGGTACGCCCCTGCACTCCTGAGGAGTGCGCAGACCTGACGAACCCTCTGGCAGACGACAAGCTTTATCTGGACGAGCACCTCAAGCCGATCGGCGAAGGCCTGGCGTTGTACTACCTGAAAATGCCAATGTCCTATGACGAAGAAAAACAGGCGTGGCAAGCACAAATTTTTTACTGGGACACGCGAAGTCTACGCAGCGAGCATTACGTCGACAGAGAAGACTTCGCTTCAGCGAAACCCGTTCTGACATACAAAGCTTACTATCGAAACGGAAAACCCCGCCGGACCTACCAGAATGATGCTAACGGCCTGCGTCAGGGCGAGGCGCTGACATATTCCGAACAAGGGGTCGTCATCAAGCGTGAAAACTACCTCAACAACCATCTCGAGGGTTGGCAATTTATCTATCACGAAAATGGCAAAATCGCTGAGTCCTACAATTGGCATCTGGGCAAGCATGTAGATGGCGAGTATTTGGAATATGACGAGGACGGGACGCTGATCGGGCGCAGCAGTTATCGAAATGACGTTCTCCACGGCCCTGCCCTTGGATACCACTCGAATGGACAGATCAGGTACGAAACCGTTTTCATCAACGGCAAATCCCAAGGGCCAAATAATCATTATTTTGATAATGGAGCCGTTGAGACCTCCCGCACCAATGTCGACGGCAAGCCAGATGGCTGGCTAACCACTTACTTCATCGACGGGACAGTCAAAGAGAAACAGTTTTACAGGGACGGTGTGCAACGAAGCTATGAGCAATGGAATGAGCAAGGCAGGCAAACCTTGCAGTGGCAGTGGGATGAAAAACATCGCCAACAGGGCGACTTCAAACAGTGGTACGCGACCGGCCAGCTTAAAGAACATCGAAAATACAAAGACGGCAACCTTCACGGATCATCCACGACATGGCACGAAAACGGTGAGATGGCTTCATTTACCGATTATATCGATGGTGCCGAGCATGGACCGATGCGCTTCTTCAGGAAAGACGGCAGCCTGAGCTACCAATGCCAATACCAGATGGGCGTCAGGCAGGGAGAATGTGTTTCGATTCCCGTCAGCAAGACCAAAGCAGAAAGCTGACAATGAAAAGCCCCGCAATCACGGGGCTTTCTCCTTTCTAGCGCAGGTGCTTACCAGGCCACACCAAACCCTGCGGTATATCGGGTCTTGTTCAGATCCGCATCGTTGGTGCCACTGATGATGTCGCGCTCGGCCTTGAGGTTGAGCGACGCCCAGTCGGTGACCTTGTAGCGCAAGCCCAGCTCGGCATCCAGTGCGTAATCGGCAACGCCCGACAGCGGCTTGCCGACTTCGCCATTGGTGAAGAACTCGACCTTCTTGCCGATCAGGTAGCGGTTGTAGTCCCACTTCATCGCGACGGAATAGAAGTTGTCCTTGCTGCCATCGCGGTATTCATAGTCAGTGCGGTTGAGCAACGAACCCAGCGAGAACGCGCCAAGTTCGTCGTCCCAGAACTGGTAGCCCGGACCGGTACCGACCACGCGCTGACGCGCCAGCTCTTCGATGTGATCACGCTTGTAGTTGATGCGCCCCTGCCAGAACCACTGATCGGTGAGGAAGCGGTCGAGGGAGTATTCGGCGCGCCAGTTGTTGGTGGTGGTTTCCGCATCCTGGACTTCGCGGTTGTACTCACCCTCGCCGGTATGGCGCCAGCGGCCATGGCGAGCCGAAGTCTTGAAGGCAACGTCGTAATCGTCGGTGTCCTTTTCGGCGCGCTGATAGTCCAGCGCCAGATCGACGTTGCCCTTCCACACCAGGTCAGTGACGATCGGTTTGGGTTTGAGGATCTGCTGAATGCTCGCCAGCTCGACCGTCTTCGGCGCCTCGCCGTTGGCCAGGGTGACCTTGCCATCGTCGGCCGCGGTGAGCGACTTCGACACTTCGCCGGCATAGGCGTCCTGCTTCACCAGCAGGTGCTGATCGCTGTCGAGGGTCTTGACCTCTTTCCAGTCAATCGCCACTGCGCCGGCGTATTTGGTCTGGATCAACAGCTTGCCGCCATCGAATACCGTGATAGTGCCACTCAGCTTGTCGCCGTTTTTCAACCAGACGGTGTCGGCAAGCAGGGGCGTGGACGCGCTGAAAACAGCAAGGCACAACAGGGTTCTGGGGAACATAAGCAGATCGGGGGCTCAGAGTTGGCGAAAAAGGTCGGCATTATCCGTAGGATTTTGCCCATGACAAGGACTGACCGGACTATTTCAATTGAGTTCATTTCTCAACTGCACCACGAGCGATTACCTTTGTCGCCATCATCACGCCAATGCTCAGGAGCCGCGTACGTGAAAGACCCGCTCGACAGCGTCGAAAACGATGCGCAAATCCGACGCACGGCACTCTACTCGACGCTCGCGCAAGTGCCCGAAGGCAAAGTCGTCAGTTATGGCCAGTTGGCCGAACTCGCCGGGCTGGGCCGCGCCGCGCGCTGGGTCGGGCGGACTTTGAGCCAGTTGCCTGGCGACACCAAGCTGCCCTGGCACCGCGTACTCGGCGCCGGCGGGCGCATCAGTCTGCCGGTCGGCAGCCCCTCCGGTGATGAACAACGTGCGCGATTGCGCATGGAAGGCATCACCGTCCAGAACAATCGTGTGGATATTCGGCGCCATGGCTGGCGTCCGGTAGAGCACAGCGGTTAGAGTGCGCGCTTTGTTTTCGCAATTTTGAGGCAGACTTCAGCCCATGCCCCGTAAAACCTGGCGCGCCGCGCTCGCCGCCTATGCCAGTCCTTCGACGCTCGTGCTGTTGTTGCTCGGTTTTGCCGCCGGCCTGCCGTACATGCTGGTGTTCTCGACGCTCTCCGTATGGCTGCGTGAAGCGGGCGTGGCCCGTGAAACCATCGGCTATGCAAGCCTGATCGGCCTGGCGTATGCGTTCAAATGGGTATGGTCGCCCCTGCTCGACCAATGGCGCCTGCCCTTGCTGGGCAAACTCGGCCGTCGCCGCTCCTGGCTGGTGCTCTCCCAGGCACTGGTGATTCTCGGCCTGATCGGCATGGGTTTCTGTGATCCGCAGAAGCATTTGTCCTGGCTGATCGCCATTGCCGTCGTCGTCGCCTTCGCCTCGGCCACGCAAGATATCGCGGTCGACGCCTATCGCCTGGAAATCGCCGATGACAGCCGCCAGGCCGCGCTCGCCGCCAGCTATATGTCCGGCTACCGCGTTGCCGCCCTGCTCGCCACCGCCGGCGCGCTGTTCTTCGCCGAAGGTTTCGGCTCCACCGGCTTCAACTATAAGCACGCGGCGTGGACCGGCACCTATGTACTGTTTGGCGCATTGATGGTGCCCGCACTGCTGACTGCGCTGTTCATGCGCGAACCACCGGTGCCGCTGCGCACGCAGTTGCAGGCCGGGCGCTACACGTTCATGCATCAACTGATGTCGGTGTTCGTGCTGATCGTTTTGCTGGTTTCCGTGCCGGCGATGTTCACCCAGCTGTACAACACCGATTTCGCCGGCGTGCTGTTTGGTGACATGAGCCCGCTCGATTTGCTCCTCGAAGATCGCGCCTTTCTGCGCGCCATCCTCTACATATTGCTTACCGGCATGTGCCTGTCGGCCATGGGCCGGCGCGGACTGGCGCCGGTACTCACGCCGATCAATGACTTCATTCTGCGTTATCGCTGGCAGGCGCTGTTGCTGCTGGGCCTGATCGCCACTTACCGGATGTCCGACACGGTAATGGGCGTGATGGCCAACGTGTTCTACATCGATCAGGGTTTCACCAAGGATCAGATCGCCAGTGTCAGCAAGATTTTCGGCCTGATCATGACCCTCGTCGGTGCCGGCATGGGTGGCCTGTTGATCGTGCGTTTCGGCATTCTGCCGATCCTGTTTATCGGTGGCGTGTCTTCGGCAGCGACCAACCTGCTGTTCGTCATGCTCGCGGACATGGGCCCGAACCTGCAGATGCTGGTGGTGACCATTTCCCTCGACAACTTCAGTTCGGGCCTGGCGACGTCGGCGTTCGTCGCTTACCTGTCGAGCCTGACCAACCTGAAGTTCTCGGCCACGCAATATGCCCTGCTCAGCTCGATCATGTTGCTGCTGCCGCGCCTGATGGGCGGCTATTCCGGCGTGCTGGTCGAGAAGTTCGGCTATCACAGCTTCTTCCTCATCACCGCCCTGCTCGGCGTGCCGACGCTGCTACTGATCGCGCTGCACTGGTTCCAGGAGCGCCGCCGCGAAGGACAAACACCGACGCCCGAGCCTGCACCGACGCCCGTCACCGAAGAATCGTAGGACGCTTCGCCAATGGCGGGAGGAATCCCGCCGCTGGCGCCTTCCGCCGGCCACACTTCTGTACGTCAGCAAAACTCGCCGGTACACTGCTCCGTCATTTCCAGTCATAGCAACCGACAACGGCCAACCATGCGCACCAGTCAATTTTTGCTCGCCACACAGAAAGAAACGCCTTCCGACGCGGTCGTGATCAGCCACCAGCTGATGCTGCGCGCCGGCATGATCCGCAAGCTTGCCTCGGGCCTGTACACCTGGCTGCCGATGGGCCTGCGAGTCATGCGCAAGGTCGAAGCCATCGTTCGCGAAGAGATGAACGCTGCCGGTTCTCTGGAAGTGTTGATGCCGAACACCCAACCGGCCGAGCTGTGGCAGGAATCGGGGCGCTGGGAAGAATACGGCCCTGAGCTGCTGCGCATCAAAGACCGCCACGGTCGTGATTTCTGCGCGGGCCCGACCCACGAAGAAGTGATCACCGATCTGATGCGCAACGAGTTGAGCAGCTACAAACAGCTGCCAATCAACCTGTACCAGATCCAGACCAAATTCCGCGACGAAATCCGCCCACGCTTCGGTTTGATGCGCGGCCGCGAATTCATCATGAAGGACGCCTACTCCTTCCACGCCGATCAGGCGTCGCTGCAGATCACTTATGACCGCATGCATGAAGCCTACTGCAACATCTTCACGCGTCTGGGTCTGAAATTCCGTCCGGTAGAAGCCGACAACGGCTCCATCGGCGGCGCCGGTTCCCACGAATTCCACGTGCTGGCCGAGTCCGGCGAAGACGATATCGTCTTCAGCAACGGCTCCGACTACGCGGCGAACATCGAAAAAGCCGAAGCGGTGCCACGGGAAACCTCGCGCCCTGCGCCAACCGAAGAACTGCGCTTGGTCGATACGCCAGACACCAAGACCATCGCGGCGCTGGTGGAAAAATTCAATCTGCCGATTGAAAAGACCATCAAGACCCTGATCGTGCACGCCGAAGAAGAAGGCAAGCTGATCGCGCTGGTGATTCGTGGCGACCACGAACTGAACGAAATCAAGGCTGCCAACCAGCCTGGCGTGGCCAGCCCGCTGGTGATGGCCTCCGATGCCGAACTGCGTGACGCGATTGGCGCCGGCGCCGGTTCGCTCGGCCCGCTGAACCTGCCGTTGCCGATCATCATCGACCGCTCGGTCGCGATGATGAGCGACTTCGGTATTGGCGCGAACATCGACGACAAGCACTACTTCGGCGTGAACTGGGAGCGCGATCTGCCGGTTCCGACCGTTGCCGACCTGCGCAACGTCGTCGCTGGCGACCCAAGCCCGGACGGCAAAGGCACGCTGGAAATCAAGCGCGGCATCGAAGTCGGCCACATCTTCCAGCTGGGCAACAAGTACAGCAAGGCGATGAAGTGCGAAGTGCTGG
>NZ_RCOD01000064.1:0-103901 GCF_004307505.1 Pseudomonas sp. Sample_11 | reverse complement strand
TTGCGCAGCGCCGCTTCGTCGAGGCTTTTCAGCACGTAGACGCGGGCACGCGATAACAAAGCGTTGTTCAGTTCGAACGAAGGGTTTTCGGTGGTGGCGCCGATGAAGATCAGCGTGCCGTCTTCAACGTAGGGCAGAAACGCGTCCTGCTGCGACTTGTTGAAGCGGTGCACTTCATCGACAAACAGGATCGTGCGCTTGCCGTACTGGCCGGCCTGCTGCTTGGCGATTTCAACGGCCTGGCGGATTTCCTTGACCCCGGCGAGCACCGCCGAGACCGTTTCGAAGTGCGCATCGGAGACTTCTGCGAGCAAGCGCGCCAGGGTGGTCTTGCCCACGCCCGGCGGCCCCCAGAAGATCATCGAATGCAGCGCGCCCTGCTCCAGCGCCTCACGCAGAGGCTTGCCGCGAGCGAGCACGTGTTCCTGACCGACGTACTCATCCAGATTGGCCGCACGCAGACGGGCGGCCAAGGGTTGGGCAATCGGTGCACTGCGAAACAGATCCATCACGTAGCGTTGAAACCTCTGATTTTCTGAAATCTGCTGAAGAACCTGTGGTGAGGGGATTTATCCCCGTTGGGCTGCGAAGCGGCCCCAAAAGCGACGACTGCTGCGCAGCCCAACGGGGATAAATCCCATCGCCACAATAGCTCCTCAATAGCAGGCCCTCACCACAAAGGCCCGGTGTTTATTCCTGGATAACGTCGGCACCCTTGGGAATGTCGAATTTGAACTTGGACGCAGGCACCGCTTCGTTGGCCTTGACCATGGTAAACAGGATATTGGTGCGCTGGCCGACGCTGTCAATCAGTTGCATGTCATTGAGCAGGCCGTTGCGGAACGACAGGCGCAGGTTGTCGAACAGGGTGTCCTTGGCTTTCGGCTTGAGAGTGAAGTCGATCACGCCGCCCGCCTCTTTCGCGCTGATATCGAAGCTCTGGCTGATCTTCGAGACATCGCCGGACAGCAGCAGCGCCGGCGTCTGGGTCAGACGCTCGTCGAGCTTCTTGATGGTTGCCTGCTCCAGATCCGGGTCCCACAGGGTGACTTTCTTGCCATCGGAGACCATGGTCTGCTCGGCCGGCGCGTTGGTGTGCCAGTAGAACAGGCCCGGACGCTGCAGGGTCATGTTGCCGGTGGTTTCCTGCAACTGGGTGCCGGTGCCGTCGAGGGTCAACTGCGAAAAGTTCGCCGACAGGGTTTTCGATGTTTCGAGCAATTGGGTCAGACGCGCCACGTCCTTTTCATCGGCGTGGGCCGTGAGTGTGGTCAGCGCCAGTACTGGCAACAGCATGCGGATAAGGCGCATGAGAGTCCTCTTGAATAATCGTGGGAGAGCGGGTGGTGCGTCATTGCGCCACCCGCGTCGTTGCGTTTCAGTCGCGTACCGGGCCCGGGGCCAGGACTTCACGCGAACCGTTGGTGTTCATTGAGGTAACAACGCCGGCCATCTCCATCGCCTCGATCATCCGCGCGGCGCGGTTGTAGCCGATCTTCAGCTTGCGCTGCACAGCGGAAATCGACGCGCGACGGCTTTCGAGGACGAACTGCACCGCTTCGTCATACAGCGCGTCGGCTTCCGGATCATCCCCGTCGCCACCGCCACTGCTGCCTTCAAAGCCGCTGCCTGCCTCTTCGACACCGTTGAGGATATCGTCGTTGTATTCCGGCGCGCCGCGCAGCTTCCACGCTTCGACCACGCGGTGAACCTCATCGTCGGAGACGAATGCGCCGTGGACGCGGATCGGCAGACTGGTGCCCGGCGGCATGTAAAGCATGTCACCGTGACCGAGCAGTTGCTCGGCGCCACCCTGGTCGATGATGGTCCGCGAGTCGATCTTGCTCGATACCTGGAACGCCATACGTGTCGGGATGTTGGCCTTGATCAGACCGGTGATCACGTCCACCGACGGGCGCTGGGTCGCGAGAATCAAGTGAATCCCCGCCGCACGCGCCTTTTGCGCAATACGGGCGATCAGTTCTTCAACCTTCTTGCCGACGATCATCATCATGTCGGCGAATTCGTCCACCACTACGACGATGGTCGGCAGTTTCTGCAGCAGCGGCGCTTCGTCGTGAATGCTTTCGCGCTTGTACAGCGGATCGCTCAACGGCTCGCCGGCATCCTGGGCTTCCTTGACCTTGGCGTTGAAGCCGGAGAGGTTACGCACGCCCATTTTCGCCATCAGCTTGTAGCGACGCTCCATCTCGGCAACGCTCCAGCGCAAGGCGTTGGCGGCGTCCTTCATGTCGGTCACAACCGGGCAGAGCAGGTGCGGAATGCCTTCGTAGATCGACAGCTCAAGCATTTTCGGGTCGATCATGATCAGCTTGGCGTCGTCCGGGCCGGACTTGAACAGGATCGACAGGATCATCGCGTTCACGCCCACCGACTTACCGGAACCGGTGGTGCCGGCCACCAGCAAGTGCGGCATCTTCGCCAGGTCGGTGATGACCGGCTTGCCGCCGATGTCATGACCGAGCGCCAGGGTGACCGGCGATTTGAAGTTGTCGTACTCGGGGGTCGACAGCACCTCGGAGAAACGCACGATCTGGCGGTCTTCGTTGGGAATCTCGATACCGACGGTGGTCTTGCCCGGAATCACCTCGACGACCCGCACACTGGTCACCGCCAGCGAACGCGCCAGGTCTTTCGCCAGGTTGGCGATACGGCTGACTTTTACCCCGGCGGCAGGCTGGATTTCGTAACGGGTAATCACCGGGCCCGGGTGGATCGAGTCAACGGTGACTTCGACGCCGAATTCCTTGAGCTTGATTTCCAGCAAGTGGCCGACCGCTGCCAAGGATTCAGGCGAATAGTTGAGCTGTTTCTTTTCCGCAGGATCAAGAATGGAGATCGGCGGCAAGGTGCCTTCGACCGCGCTGTCGACGAACAACGGCGCCTGCTTCTCTTTCTGCACGCGCTTGCTCGGCTCTGGGGCCTTGGCCGGTGCCGGCGCGATCACCGGTGGCACCTGCTTCTCGCGGTCGGACATGTGCTTGCTCAGCGCTTGCTCACGCTCGATCAGGCGTTCCTTGACCTTGGCCTGTTCACGCTTGTCGGTGACAGTCGGTGCGACCACATCGTGGACGCGGTCATCAACCTCACGCAGTTGCGCGACCAGTTGCTTGCGCTCGGTGCGCGCCGACCACCAGCGGTTGAGCGCGCCCTGGAACAGCTCGAACAGATCGAGGGTGATCTTGCCGGTGACGTCCATCACCTTGAACCACGACAGATCGGTGAATACGGTCAGGCCGAACAGGAACAGAGCGATGAACAGCAACGTGCTGCCCTGAATGTTCAGCGCATTCTTCGCCAGATCGCCAAGGCTTTCGCCCAGGGCACCGCCAGCGCCGGCCGGCAGACCGGTCGCGGCATGGAAATGAATGTGCGCAAGCGCAGCACCGGACAGTACGAGGAACACCAGACCGATCAGGCGCCAGGAAAACAGCCAGCCGCTCCACTGCCATGGTTCGTGGCGTTGACGGAATATCTGGTACGCCTTGACCGCCAGCAGCAACGGAAAAATATAGGCGAAGTAGCCGAGCACCATGAACAGGATATCGGCGCTGTACGAGCCGGCCGGGCCGCCGAAGTTCTGCACATCGTCGATCTTGCTGTTATGGCTCCAGCCCGGGTCGTCCTTGCCGTAAGTCAGCAAAGCCATCATCAGGAACAGGCACAAGGCGCCGATGGCGATCAATGCACCTTCCTTGAGCCGGTAGTGCAGTTGCTGGCGCCAGAGCGGAACGACTGTTTTGGGTGCTTCGGTGGTCTTCTTCAAAACGCTTCTTTTCCTGCGCCCGAGGCGCGTCCATCTATTGAATGACGATAAAAAACTGCCCAATCCAGGCAGGTAAAAAAGGTGAAAAGCTCAACTGGGACTACTTTTAACACTGTGCCACTGGTTTTATAAACACAGCCATAAACACTGTGCGCAGCGAAAAGGCCGTCACAACCCGGCATTGTACGGGTTTGTGCGCCCGACGCCATGTTTCAGACCCCAGCCTTGAGCATAGCCAATCGCACACGCAACGCCTTGCAATTGGAGCATGCATTGCCTTTTGTGACAAAGGCTTATGAGCTGTATTTGATGAACGTAGGGAACCTGGCCGGATCGGGCTCACAGGAATGCTCAACAGCATCGACACGACGACGCTTACGACCACGGGCGACACATCAAGTTGCAGCTCAATGCTCACTGCACCAGACAACTGTGCAGGACACCGGCGCCGTTTCGCGGCAAACTCTTTCGCGGGGTCTGCACGCCCCCTGACCGCCCTCCCCTTCTGCAAGCCCGGATGCCATGCTGACTTGGTTACAACGTAATTCCCTGACCTTTCCGCCACTGGAAAAAGCCATGCGCGAGCCGAACGGATTGCTCGCCGCCGGCGGCGATCTGTCCGCCGACCGCCTGATCCAGGCCTATCGCCATGGCTGCTTTCCCTGGTTCTCCGAAGGCCAACCCATTCTCTGGTGGTCGCCAGACCCTCGCACCGTGCTGTTTCCCGACGAACTGCACGTCTCGCGCAGTCTCGGCAAGCTGCTGCGCAAGCAACGCTACCGCGTGACGGTCGATCAGGATTTCGACGCCGTCATCCGCGCCTGCGCTGCCCCGCGTGACTACGCCGACGGCACCTGGATCACCGAGGCCATGCAGGATGCTTACGTAGAATTGCATCGGCGCGGTTTCGCTCATTCGGTTGAGGTCTGGGACGAGGGACAGCTGGTCGGCGGCCTGTATGGCCTGGCAATGGGCCAACTGTTTTTTGGCGAGTCGATGTTCAGCCGTGCCGACAACGCGTCCAAATACGGCTTTGCCACGCTGGTCCAGCATTTGAAAGCCGCCGGGTTTGTGCTGATCGACTGCCAGATGCCGACCGATCACCTGCACAGCCTGGGAGCGCGATCTATTCCGCGCAGCGAATTCGCCGACTATCTGCAACGCCATCTCGACCAACCGAATTCGGCGACCTGGGTTTGCTGAGCGACTTTTGCGCAGGTGGCTTACACTTAATCCACCAGCTTATCCCGAGGGTTGATTCATGACCGAGTTGGCGCGTTTGAAGTTTTATGCCACTCAGCCCCACTCTTGCAGTTATCTGCCCGAGGAGCAGGCCACGACGCTGTTTCTCGACCCGAGTCAGCCCATGGATGTGCATGTCTACGCAGACCTGTCGGAAATGGGCTTTCGTCGCAGCGGCGATCATCTGTACCGGCCGCATTGCCAGAATTGCAATGCGTGCGTGCCTGCGCGCATTCCTTCCGCCCAGTTCATCGCCAATCGCCAGCAGAAGCGTATCTACAAACGCAACACTGACCTGCAAGTGCAACCGGTCAAACCGCACTTCAGCGAAGAATATTTCGACCTGTATCAGCGCTATATCGAACAGCGCCATGCCGACGGCGACATGTACCCGCCAAGCCGTGATCAGTTCTCGACGTTCCTGGTGCGTGACCTGCCCTTCTCGCGCTTCTACGAATTTCGACTCGACGGACGGTTGCTCGCGGTGGCGGTCACCGATCTGCTACCCAACGGCCTGTCGGCGGTGTACACCTTCTACGAACCGAACGAAGAACGCCGCAGCCTCGGCCGTTACGCAATCCTCTGGCAAATCGCCGAGAGCCAGCGCCTGGGACTTGAGGCCGTGTACCTGGGTTACTGGATCAAGAACTGCAAAAAGATGAATTACAAGACGCAATATCGGCCCATCGAATTGCTGATCAATCAGCGCTGGGTCATCCTGAACTGAACCTGCGGCCTAAACCCCTTGGCGTAAACACCATTTTTCGGGCACAATGCACGCCGCTTTTGCCTGGCGCAGTTGCACCGGGCCATTCATTGGATACCGAGGGCTTTACTGCATGTCGAAAGAAGACAGCTTCGAAATGGAAGGCACTGTCGTCGACACCCTGCCCAACACCATGTTTCGTGTGGAGTTGGAAAATGGGCACGTCGTAACCGCGCATATTTCCGGCAAGATGCGCAAGAACTACATTCGTATTCTTACCGGTGACAAAGTGCGCGTCGAGCTGACGCCCTATGACTTGAGCAAAGGGCGGATCACTTACCGCGCTCGTTAATCAAGTCAATACAGAACGCCCGGGTAATGCCGGGCGTTTTTGTGTCTGCGTTTTGAGGTTTTGGGGCTGGCGGTTTCGCGCTTACAGCATGCAAATCAAAAGATCGCAGCCTTCGGCAGCCCCTACGGTTGGATCGCGCGAATTCGACAGAAACGGGCTGACCTGCGGGCCGCCTTCGCGAGCAGGCTCGCTCCCACAGAAAGGCAAAAGCAAAAGATCGCAGCCTTCGGCAGCTCCTACACAATGAGCGCAAGCTCGAGTGCTTTTGATCTTGCTGTTGATCCACCGGCGACGTCGGAAGGCTGAGCGGAGGGATTGATCCGGGGGTGGGAGCGCAGCGACCGTCTGGCGCAGCCAGACACAGCGGAAGGAGGTGCAGCGAAGCAAACCGTAGCCGCTGCGCCCGGATCAGTCCCGCAGCGAAGGAACCCGAGCCTGCGAGGGCCGAACGTAGGAGCAAGCGTTTTTTTGCTTACTTTTTTTAGGCGTTTGTAAAAAAAGTGAGTCGCCGTAAGGGCGAAACCCTAAGCAGCCGTAACCGCAGCAACGGATATACACCCAAAACCATCAAGCAACGAGCAACAAAAAGGCGCCCGAAGGCGCCCTCTTGATCCACAGCCGTCAGGCCATTTCCGCAGTAGTTTCGAAGTCAAACGTCAACTCCCCATCCTTGATGTCGATGTGCACCACACCGCCATGCTCGGCCAGTTCGCCAAACAGAATCTCCTCCGCCAGCGGACGCTTGATCTTGTCCTGGATCAGACGCGCCATCGGACGTGCGCCCATCGCCGAGTCGTAACCACCCGCTGCCAGCCAGCTGCGCGCCGCATCGGTAACTTCAAGCAACACACGTTTGTCTTCCAGCTGCGCCTGAAGCTCGGTGAGGAACTTGTCCACCACACTCTTGATGACCTCATGACTGAGGCGACCAAACTGGATAATGGTGTCCAGACGGTTACGGAATTCCGGCGTGAAGCTCTTCTTGATCACTTCCATCGCATCGGACGAGTGGTCCTGATGGGTGAAACCGATCGAAGCCCGCGCGGCCGTCTCGGCACCGGCGTTGGTGGTCATGATCACGATCACGTTGCGGAAATCCGCCTTGCGCCCGTTGTTGTCGGTCAGCGTGCCGTGGTCCATGACCTGCAACAGCAGGTTGAAGACTTCCGGATGCGCCTTCTCGATTTCATCGAGGAGCAATACGCAATGCGGCTGCTTGGTGATCGCTTCGGTCAACAGACCGCCCTGATCGAAACCGACATAGCCAGGAGGCGCACCGATCAGACGCGATACGGTGTGACGCTCCATGTACTCGGACATGTCGAAACGCACCAGTTCAATGCCCAAGGCCTTGGCCAGTTGTCGCGCGGCCTCGGTTTTACCGACACCGGTAGGCCCGGCAAACAGGAACGAACCGACTGGCTTGTCCGGCGATTTGAGGCCGGCGCGGGACAGTTTGATCGCAGTCGACAGCGAATCGATCGCCGCGTCCTGACCAAACACCGTCAGCTTCAGGTCACGCTCCAGGTTACGCAGCAACTCTTTGTCGGAACTGGTGACGTGCTTTGGCGGAATCCGCGCGATTTTCGCGACGATGTCCTCGACCTGTGGCACTTCGATTCGCTTGACGCGCATCTCTACCGGTTGCAGACGCTGGTAGGCGCCCGCTTCGTCGATCACGTCGATGGCCTTGTCCGGCATGTGCCGGTCATTGATGTAGCGCGACGCCAGTTCGGCAGCGGCACGCAACGACTCATCGCTGTATTCGATATTGTGATGCTGCTCGAAACGTCCTTTCAGGCCACGCAGGATGCCAATGGTGTCTTCCACCGATGGCTCGACGACATCGACCTTCTGGAAGCGACGCGCCAAGGCACGATCCTTCTCGAAGATGCCGCGAAATTCCTGGAATGTGGTCGAACCGATGCAGCGAATGTCGCCAGACGACAGCAGCGGCTTGAGCAGGTTGGACGCATCCATCACGCCACCGGAAGCAGCACCCGCACCGATGATGGTGTGGATTTCGTCGATGAACAGGATCGCCTGCGGACGCTTTTTCAGCTCATTGAGCAGCGCCTTGAAGCGCTTCTCGAAATCACCGCGATACTTGGTACCCGCGAGCAGAGCGCCAAGATCGAGCGAATAAACCACCGCATTGGCCAGCAGATCCGGCACCTGATTGTCGACGATGCGCTTGGCCAGGCCTTCGGCAATTGCGGTCTTACCCACGCCTGCCTCACCCACCAGCAGCGGATTGTTCTTGCGCCGGCGCGCGAGGATCTGCGCGACACGCTCGACCTCCGATTCACGGCCGACCAGCGGATCGATGCGACCCTGGCGCGCGAGTTCGTTGAGGTTGCTGGCATAAGCATCCAGAGGATTGCCTGAAGAAGAAGACTCACCGCCCTCGTCGTCCTGCATATCTTGTTCACCTTCAGAATGATCGCCGTGCCCCGGTACTTTGGAAATGCCGTGGGCGATGTAGTTGACGACATCGATGCGCGCAACGCTCTGCTGTTTCAGCAGGAACACTGCCTGACTCTCTTGCTCACTGAAGATGGCGACCAGCACGTTGGCGCCGGTCACTTCGCGTTTGCCCGAGCTCTGTACGTGAAAAACAGCACGCTGCAGGACACGCTGGAAGCCCAGGGTTGGCTGGGTTTCGCGATCCTCGTCATGCACGGGGATCAATGGCGTGGTGGAGTCGATGAACTCCTGCAGATCATGCTTGAGTTTGTCGAGGTTTGCGCCGCAGGCACGCAAAACGGTGGCGGCAGCCTCATTATCCAATAGGGCCAGCAGGAGATGTTCGACGGTCATGAACTCATGACGCTTCGAACGAGCCTCCTTGAAGGCAAGATTGAGGGTGACTTCGAGCTCGCGGTTTAACATAGCTTCACCTCATACCCAAGTGGTCGGCGATTAACCGTCCTTCTCGATTTCACAGAGTAGCGGATGCTGGCTTTCCCTGGCGTACTGGTTGACCTGCATGGCCTTTGTCTCGGCGATGTCGCGGGTAAACACTCCACATACTGCCCGTCCTTCTGTATGGACGGCCAGCATGACCTTGGTCGCCAGCTCGCGATTCAGGTTAAAAAACACCTCGAGCACTTCGACGACGAAATCCATCGGTGTGTAGTCATCGTTGAACAAAACCACCTTGTACATCGGCGGCGCCTGTAACGCGGGCTTTGCTTCCTGAACAGCAACGCCTGCCGAATCGTCGTCGTGCTCCTGTGGAAGATCCTTTTGGAGAAGCGGGCGATCCTGATTGAATGTTAGTCGAATCTGGCTGATTGCATGCATGGAAAAAAAGGTTCGTCAGTTGTGCGAATACAGTGGTGGGGGCGGTTGCACACGTTTTCAACTACGACTGCCCGGTCACCTTGACTATCGGGAAAACGGTGTTACAACCAATAGAGCCCACAGTGGGTAAAAAAGATCCGCGGAGTCAATTCTTTTATCGAATTCGATTGCGGATGTCGTGGATGATACTCCAGCGATGGAGTCTGTTGCAGAGGGATTTGAGCATGGCTGTCGGCAAGGTGAAATGGTTCAACAATGCCAAGGGATTCGGCTTTATCAATACCGACGCCCGGGAAGGTCGCGATGAGGATGGCAAGGACATTGATTTCTTTGCCCACTACTCGGCCATTGAAATGGAAGGGTACAAGACCCTGAAAGCCGGTCAGGCAGTCACATTCGACATCGTTCAAGGCCCCAAAGGCTTGCATGCCGTGAAGATAACTCCGGTCGAAGCAGCTTCGACGCCAAGCTCGATTGCCACGAAAAAACAAACGGCAACCAGTTGAAGCCTCAAAACATTCGGTCATAAAAAACCGCCAGACTCAACCCATCGAGTCAGGCGGTTTTTGCGTGGCTGCAACTTTTACATATGCGAAATCAACGCATCCCCGAACCCGGAAGACGACACCAGCTTCGCGCCATCCATCAAGCGCTCGAAATCATAAGTAACAGTCTTGGCGCCGATCGCACCGTTGGTGCCCTTGATGATCAGGTCCGCCGCTTCGGTCCAGCCCATATGACGCAACATCATCTCGGCCGAGAGAATCAGCGAGCCCGGGTTGACCTGGTCCTTGCCGGCATATTTCGGCGCGGTGCCGTGGGTCGCTTCGAACATCGCCACGGTGTCGGAAAGGTTGGCGCCCGGCGCAATACCGATACCACCCACCTCCGCCGCCAGGGCGTCCGACAGGTAGTCACCATTGAGGTTGAGAGTAGCGATCACATCGTATTCGGCCGGGCGCAGCAGGATCTGCTGAAGCATGGCGTCGGCGATGGCGTCCTTGACCACGACGTTCTTGCCGGTTTTCGGGTTCTTGAACTGCATCCACGGACCGCCGTCCAGCAGGGTGGCGCCGAACTCTTCGGCCGCCACTTCGTAGGCCCATTCCTTGAAGGCACCTTCGGTGAACTTCATGATGTTGCCTTTGTGCACGATGGTCAGCGAATCGCGGTCATTGTCGACCACATATTGCAGGGCCTTGCGCGCCAGACGCTTGGTGCCTTCACGCGATACCGGCTTGACGCCGATGCCGCAGTTTTCATCGAAACGGATCTTGGTGACGCCCATTTCTTCTTTAAGGAATTTGATGACCTTGGTGGCTTCCGGCGAACCGGCCTTCCATTCGATACCCGCGTAGATGTCTTCGGAGTTCTCGCGGAAGATGGTCATGTCGACGTCGCCGGGCTTTTTCACCGGGCTTGGCACACCCTCGAACCAGCGCACCGGGCGCAGGCAGACGTACAGGTCGAGCTGCTGACGCAGGGCCACGTTCAGCGAGCGGATGCCGCCACCGACCGGAGTGGTCAGCGGGCCTTTGATGGAGACCACGTAATCCTTGACCGCGTCGAGGGTTTCCTGCGGCAGCCAGGTGTCCTGGTCATAAACCTGAGTGGCCTTTTCGCCGGCGTAGACTTCCATCCAGGAAATCTTGCGCTTGCCGCCGTAAGCCTTTTCAACAGCAGCATCGACAACCTTGATCATCACCGGACTGATGTCGACACCAATACCGTCACCTTCGATGAAGGGGATGATCGGGTTATCAGGAACATTGAGAGAATGGTCTGCATTGACAGTGATTTTGTCACCGACGGCTGGAACCTGAATCTTCTTGTAACCCATGCTGAACTCCATTGTTTGGATTGAACACCTGGCTTGCTTCGAGCGTAACCCAGTTGAATCAACACGCAAACCCTATGTTCCTGCGCCGCGCACATCTCGTTTCGTACAAGCCTGAAAGCAAAGGGAAAAGCGCCAAACTCCAGCATTCGTAACGAGTGTTTGCCCGGTCGCGCCCTGCGACCTTTAGACCAATGGACGAGAATCGTTGCATATGAACCATCGGCAGATTGCCAGCTACCTATGTATAATGCCGCCCGCTGACCACAGGGTCACGACGGCTGGCCTCTCTAGCACGAGACTTTCCGCCTGATTGGTCGGGTTGTTACCGCAGCCTGACTGCTTGACGCTCTACTGATGCACCCAACATCACCGCGAAGAATCTCGACATTCGGTTCATGGATGACTTTGAACGAACGCGCTTACCCGGCGCCCCTCGAGTTTCTGCGCACGCTTTAGCAAAGAAGAGAGAGTTAATCCGAATATGCCCACCCGCTCGAAGATCATCTATACCTTCACCGACGAAGCTCCTGCCCTCGCCACCTATTCCCTGCTGCCGATCATCGAGGCTTACACCGCCTCGGCCGATATCGCCGTGGAAACCCGCGATATCTCTCTTGCAGCGCGCATCCTGGCAAGCTTCCCCGAGCAACTGGGCGACAAAGCCGTAGCCGACCACCTCGCCGAACTGGGCGACCTGGCCGTTACGCCTGAAGCCAACATCATCAAGCTGCCGAACATCAGTGCTTCGGTGCCACAGCTGCAAGCCGCGATCAAAGAGCTGCAGGCGCAGGGCTACAACCTGCCGGACTACCCGGAAACCGTGACCAGCGACGCCGACAAAGACGCCAAGGCGCGTTACGACAAGGTCAAGGGCAGCGCCGTGAACCCGGTTCTGCGTGAAGGCAACTCCGACCGCCGCGCTCCGCTGTCGGTGAAGAACTACGCGCGCAAGCACCCGCACAAAATGGGCGCCTGGGCCAAGGACTCCAAGTCCCACGTCGCACACATGAGCACCGGCGATTTCTACGGCAGCGAAAAAGCTGTCCTGATCGACGCCGCTGACGCTGTGAAGATCGAACTGATCGCCAAGGACGGTGCTGCCACCGTTCTGAAAGAAAAAACCACCGTTCAGGCTGGCGAGATCCTCGACTGCGCCGTGATGAGCAAAAACGCCCTGCGTGCGTTCATCGCTGCCGAGATCGAAAGCGCCAAAGCCCAGGGCGTGCTGCTCTCGGTTCACTTGAAAGCGACCATGATGAAGGTCTCGGACCCAATCATGTTCGGCCAGATCGTTGCCGAGTTCTATAAAGACGCACTGACCAAGCACGCCGAAGTGCTGAACCAGATCGGCTTCAACCTGAACAACGGCATCGGCGATCTGTACGCGCGCATCAAGGCCCTGCCGGCCGAGCAGCAAGCGCAGATCGAAGCCGATATCGCAGCGGTCTACGCCGTTCGTCCGTCGCTGGCGATGGTCAACTCCGACAAAGGCATCACCAACCTGCACGTGCCGAGCGACGTCATCGTTGACGCCTCGATGCCAGCGATGATCCGTGACTCCGGCAAGATGTGGGGCACCGACGGTCAGCTGCACGACACCAAGGCTGTAATCCCGGATCGTTGCTACGCGACCATCTACCAGGCGGTGATCGAAGATTGCAAAGCCAATGGCGCTTTCGATCCGACCACCATGGGCAGCGTGCCGAACGTCGGCCTGATGGCGAAGAAAGCCGAAGAGTACGGCTCCCACGACAAGACCTTCCAGATCAAGGCTGACGGCGTTGTTCGCGTCACCGACAGCAAAGGCAAGCTGTTGATGGAACAGGCTGTCGAAGCCGGCGACATCTTCCGCATGTGCCAGACCAAAGACGCGCCGATCCAGGACTGGGTCAAGCTGGCCGTCAACCGTGCTCGCGCGAGCAGCACGCCGGCGATCTTCTGGCTCGACCCGATGCGCGCTCACGATGGCGTAGTGATCGAGAAGGTTCAGGCGTACCTGAAGGATCACGACACCAGCGGTCTGGACATCCAGATCATGGCGCCGGTCGACGCGATGAAATACACCCTGCAGCGCACCCGCGAAGGCAAGGACACCATTTCGGTGACCGGCAACGTACTGCGCGACTACCTGACCGACCTGTTCCCGATCATGGAACTGGGCACCAGCGCCAAGATGCTGTCGATCGTGCCGCTGATGAACGGCGGTGGCCTGTTCGAAACCGGCGCCGGCGGTTCGGCGCCGAAGCACGTGCAGCAACTGGTTGAAGAGAACTTCCTGCGCTGGGATTCGCTGGGTGAGTTCCTTGCCCTCGCCGCTTCCCTTGAGCACCTGGGTGTGAACTACAACAACCCGAAAGCACTGGTGCTGTCGAAAACCCTGGACCAGGCCACCGGTCAGTTCCTCGACAACAACAAGTCGCCATCGCGCAAAGTCGGCAACATCGACAACCGTGGCAGCCACTTCTACCTGGCGATGTACTGGGCTCAGGCCCTGGCTGCCCAGACCGAAGACGCTGCACTGCAAGCGCAGTTCGCGACTCTGGCCAAAACCCTGACCGAGAACGAAGCGACCATCGTTGCCGAGCTCAACGCCGTGCAGGGCAAGCCAGTCGACATCGGCGGTTACTACCACGCCGACGCCGAGCTGATCAGCAAGGCCATGCGCCCAAGCGCAACCTTCAACGCGGCGATTGCTGCGCTGGTTTAAGGTTGTAATGGGAACATCACAAACCCCGGCCTTGTGCCGGGGTTTGTGTTTCCGGGTTTTGTGATCACCACAAAACTTTGTGGGAGCTGGCTTGCCAGCGATGGCGGTTTATCATCCAGCATGGATGGTGACTGAACCACCGCTATCGCTGCGATGCTGCGTTCCGACAAGCCAGCTCCCACAGGGATTGGGGTTTAACCAATAGATTGAGGAAGGTTTTATGGAATGGCTCCCCCACATCACCGTCGCCACCATCGTCGAGGACAACGGCCGCTTCCTGATGGTCGAAGAACACAAGGGCGGGCGCAATGTGCTCAACCAGCCCGCTGGTCACCTCGATCCGGATGAAACCCTGATCGACGCGGCGATTCGCGAAACCCTCGAAGAAACCGGTTGGGACGTCGAACCCACCGGCGTGATCGGCATTTATCTGTACACCGCACCGAGCAACGGCGTGACTTACCAGCGCATATGCTTCAGCGCCAAAGCCGTGCAGCATCACCCGGATTACCAACTCGACGACGGCATTGTCGGCGCCAAGTGGCTGACCCGCGACGAATTAATCGCCCAGCGTGACAACTGGCGCAGCGAGCTGATCATCCGCTGCATCGACGATTATCTGGCCGGTCATCACTTCAGCCTCGAACTGATCCGCCCTTCTCTTTAGCCTTGCGGCCGCGAGCCTGATAGAATCGCGCCCTTTTCCAAGACACTCATTGAATCCCTATGCGTGATCCAGCCCCTTCTGACACATCCAAGAAGCGCGTCATTGTCGGCATGTCCGGCGGCGTGGACTCTTCCGTTTCCGCCCTTCTGCTGATCGAGCAGGGTTATGAAGTGGAAGGCCTGTTCATGAAGAACTGGGAAGAAGACGACGGAACGGAATACTGCACCGCCATGGACGACCTGGCGGATGCTCAGGCTGTCTGCGACAAGATCGGCATCAAGCTGCACACCGCCAACTTTGCCGCCGAGTACTGGGACAACGTGTTCGAGCACTTTCTCGCCGAATACAAGGCGGGGCGCACGCCGAACCCGGACATCCTGTGCAACCGCGAGATCAAGTTCAAAGCGTTTCTCGACTACGCGATGGTGCTCGGCGCCGACCTGATCGCCACCGGTCACTACGTGCGCCGCCGCGATATCGACGGCCGCACCGAACTGCTCAAGGGCCTCGATCCGAACAAGGATCAGAGCTACTTCCTGCACGCCGTTGGTGGCGAACAGATCGCCAAGACCCTGTTCCCGGTCGGCGAACTGGAAAAGCCTGAAGTCCGCGCGATTGCCGAGAAATACGAACTGGCCACCGCCAAGAAGAAGGATTCCACCGGGATCTGCTTCATCGGCGAGCGCCGTTTCAGCGATTTCCTCAAGCAGTACCTGCCGGCACAACCGGGTGAGATCAAGACTACCGAAGGCGAAGTCATCGGCCGTCACCACGGCTTGATGTACCACACCATCGGCCAGCGTCAGGGCCTCGGCATTGGCGGCTTGAAGGATGCTGGCGATGAGCCGTGGTACGTGCTGCGCAAGGATCTGCAGACCAACGAGCTGATCGTCGGTCAGGGCAACAACCATCCATGGCTGTTCTCCAGCGCCCTGCTCGCTTCGGAAATCTACTGGGTCAATCCGATCGATCTGAGTCAGCCGCTGCGCCTGACGGCGAAAGTGCGCTATCGCCAGAGCGATCAGGCCTGCACCCTGGAAAAAACCGCCAGCGGCTATCGCGCCGTGTTCGACGAACCGCAACGTGCGGTGACGCCGGGCCAGTCGGTGGTTTTCTATGACGGTGAAATCTGCCTCGGCGGCGGCGTGATCGAAGTGGCCGAGCCGTGGAGCGGCCAGGCATGAGCCCGACTCAGGAACAACTGACAGCGCTGGGCGGTGTGTTTCTCGCCGCCGTGCTGGTCGATCGCATCGCCAAGACTGGCCAGACCAACGAGGCCGGCCTGAGTTGCATGCTCGGCAGCCTGCTGGTCCGCGACCCAAAAGATACGCTGGATGTATACGGCGGCGACGACATCAATCTGCGCGAGGGTTACCGCGCATTGATCGGCGCGCTGGAGCGCGATCCGAGCACCTTGCAGCGCGAGCCGTTGCGCTACGCGCTGTCGATGCTCGGTCTGGAGCGGCAACTGGCCAAGCGTGACGACATGCTTGAGACGATTGCCAAACGCCTGCCGCAGATTCAGTCGCAGGTGGAGCATTTTGGCCCTGCGCACGAAAACGTCGTCGCCGCTTGCGGTGCGTTGTATCAGGACACGTTAAGCACCCTGCGCCAGCGCATTCAGGTGCACGGCGACATGCGCAACCTGCAGCAGCCGAGCAACGCCTCGAAAATCCGCGCCCTGCTCCTCGCGGGTATCCGCTCGGCGCGCCTGTGGCGTCAGCTCGGTGGTCATCGCTGGCAGTTGGTAATCAGCCGCCGCAAGCTGCTCAAAGAGCTTTATCCGTTGATGCGCAGCGAGTAAACGCCGCGTCACGAAGGCTTTGTAGTCTGTAACGCGTAATACGCCGGTCAGTTGGCGACGGACCGGCGGATTTTTTCATGTATGATACGCGCCCCATTTCGTTGCCCGACTGTCCGAGAACACCCCATGCAGCTCTCTTCGCTCACTGCGGTTTCCCCTGTTGACGGCCGCTACGCCGGCAAAACCCAGGCCCTGCGCCCGATTTTCAGCGAGTACGGCCTGATCCGTGCCCGCGTTCTGGTTGAAGTGCGCTGGCTCCAGCGCCTGGCCGCCCACGCTGGCATCCCTGAAGTGCCAGCCTTCTCCGCCGAGGCCAACGCCGTTCTCAACGAACTGGCTGAAAACTTCTCGCTGGAGCACGCCGAGCGCGTCAAAGAGATCGAGCGCACCACCAACCACGACGTCAAAGCGATCGAATACCTGCTCAAAGAGCAGGCGGCCAAGCTGCCGGAGCTGGCCAAGGTCAGCGAATTCATCCACTTTGCCTGCACCAGCGAAGACATCAACAACCTGTCCCACGCCCTGATGCTGCGCGAAGGCCGTGACGACGTGATGCTGCCGCTGATGCGCCAGACCGCCAACGCCATCCGCGAACTGGCCATCCGTTTCGCCGACGTGCCGATGCTGTCGCGCACCCACGGTCAGCCGGCTTCGCCGACCACTCTGGGTAAAGAGCTGGCCAACGTGGTTTACCGTCTCGAGCGTCAGATCGCTCAGGTCGCTGCCGTGCCGCTGCTGGGCAAGATCAACGGCGCCGTCGGCAACTACAACGCGCACCTGTCGGCCTACCCGCAGATCGACTGGGAAGCCAATGCCCGCGCCTTCATCGAAGACGAGCTGGGTCTGGGCTTCAACCCGTACACCACGCAGATCGAACCGCACGACTACATCGCCGAGCTGTTCGACGCCATTGCGCGCTTCAACACCATCCTGATCGACTTCGACCGCGACATCTGGGGCTACATTTCCCTGGGTTATTTCAAGCAGCGCACCATCGCTGGCGAAATCGGTTCGTCGACCATGCCGCACAAGGTCAACCCGATCGACTTCGAAAACTCCGAAGGCAACCTGGGTATCGCCAACGCACTGTTCCAGCACCTGGCGAGCAAGCTACCGATTTCCCGCTGGCAGCGCGACCTGACCGACTCCACCGTCCTGCGCAACCTCGGTGTCGGCTTCGCCCACAGCGTGATCGCATACGAAGCCAGCCTCAAAGGCATCAGCAAACTCGAGCTCAACGAGCAGAAGATTGCCGCTGACCTCGACGCTTGCTGGGAAGTATTGGCCGAGCCGATCCAGACCGTGATGCGTCGCTACAACATCGAAAACCCGTACGAAAAGCTGAAAGAACTGACCCGTGGCAAGGGCATCAGCCCTGAAGCGCTGCAGACTTTCATCGATGGCCTGGACATGCCAGCCGAAGCCAAAGCCGAGCTCAAGCAACTGACTCCGGCCAACTACATCGGCAACGCTGTGGCACAAGCCAAACGCATCTGATCGACCGTTTGCCCCGTTTGAGACGCCCGGCCGCGCCGGGCGTTTTTATTCCCGTCTGAAAAGTGCTTTTTTTCAATAGGTTACATATGAATTCCGATATTCCTCTTCAACTTCTGGGCGGCCTCACAGCACGCGAATTCCTGCGTGACTACTGGCAGAAAAAACCGCTGCTGATCCGTCAGGCGATTCCTGACTTCGAAAGCCCGATCGACGCCGACGAACTGGCCGGCCTGGCCCTGGAAGAAGAAGTCGAATCGCGCCTGGTCATCGAGCACGGCGAGCGCCCATGGGAACTGCGTCGCGGCCCGTTTGCCGAAGACGAGTTCAGCAAATTGCCAGAGAAAGAGTGGACCCTGCTGGTGCAGGCGGTTGATCAGTTCGTGCCGGAAGTCAGCGAACTGCTGGAAAATTTCCGCTTCCTGCCGAGCTGGCGCGTCGACGACGTGATGATCAGCTTTGCCGCACCGGGTGGCAGCGTCGGCCCGCATTTCGACAATTACGATGTTTTCCTGCTGCAGGGCCACGGCAAGCGCAACTGGAAAATCGGCCAGATGTGCGATTCCGAGAGCCCGCTGCTGCAACACGCCGACCTGCGCATCCTCGCTGAATTCCACGAAACCGAAGAATGGGTGCTGGAACCGGGCGACATGCTCTACCTGCCGCCGCGCCTGGCCCATTGCGGTGTCGCGGTCGACAACTGCATGACCTATTCGGTCGGCTTCCGCGCGCCGAGTGCCGCTGAAGTGCTGACCCACTTCACCGACTTCCTCAGCCAGTTCCTGACTGACGAAGAGCGCTACACCGATGCCGATGCCAAGCCGGCGGTCGATCCGCACCAGATTCAACACGATGCGCTGGATCGCTTGAAAAGCCTGCTCGCCGAGCACATGAGCGACGAACGTCTGCTGCTGACCTGGTTCGGCCAGTACATGACCGAGCCGCGCTACCCGGAACTGGTGGTCGGCCCGGAAGACGTCGAAGAAGAAGACTTCCTCGCCGCCCTGCAGGACGGCGCCGTGCTGATCCGCAACCCGAGCGCGCGCCTGGCCTGGTCGGAAGTCGACGACGATCTCCTGCTGTTCGCCAGTGGCCAGAGCCGCTACCTGCCGGGCAAGCTGCGCGAACTGTTGAAGCTGATCTGCGCCGCTGACGCCCTGCACGCCGACAACCTGGGCCAATGGCTGAGCGATGAAGACGGCCGCAGCCTGCTCTGCGAACTGGTCAAGCAAGGAAGCCTGGGGTTCGCCGATGAATAAAATTCGCGTTCGTGTCGCAGACTGGCAGAAGGATATCGCCGAGATCCGGCGCATTCGTGAAACGGTGTTCATCGCCGAACAATCGGTGCCACCCGAGCTTGAGTGGGACGCCGATGACGCGACCGCCGTGCATTTTCTGGCGTTCGAAGGCGACTTCCCGATCGGCACGGCGCGGCTGTTGCCCGACGGGCACATCGGCCGCGTTTCAGTACTCAAAGACTGGCGCGGAATGAAGGTCGGTGACGCGCTGATGCAAGCGGTCATCGCCGAAGCTGAAGCACGCGGGCTGAAACAGCAGAAGCTCAGCGCTCAGGTGCAAGCCACGGCGTTCTATGAACGCCTGGGCTTCAGCCTGGTCAGCGAGGAGTTTCTCGAGGCCGGGATTCCGCATGTCGACATGGTTCGGCATTCGGCCTGAGCCCCGCCCTGATCGTTCCCACGCTCTGCGTGGGAATGCCTCTCGGGACGCTCCGCGTCCCTTGCGGCATGTGACGCAGAGCGTCACTGGCTGCATTCCCACGCAGAGCGTGGGAACGATCACGCCCCGCCATCCACCGATGCCGGGGCGTTTTGCTGTCTACGATTCAACTTGCCCCACCCCGGGCCGACAAACTGGCAATATCAAGCTTTTCGAACGCGGAGATAACGGACATGTCCCTACGCACCCTGCTAACCACCCTGCTGCTCGGCTGCAGTTTTTCGGTGCTGGCAGCCACAGAAATCGTCCCCCTCAAATACCACACCAGCGCTGACATGTTGCCAGTGGCGCAGGATTTCATCGGCCAGGACGGTCAGGTCAGCGCTTACGGCAATCAGCTGATCGTCAAAGCCGAGCCGGGCAAGATTCAGGAGTTGAAGGATCTGCTGGCGCAACTCGATACCGCACCGAAGCGCTTGCTGATCACCGTCGACACCAACGAAAACAACGGCCGTGGCGACGAAGGTTATGCGGTCAATGGCACCCAGCCGAGCCAGACCCGGATCATCAGCCGCAGCACCACCAGCCGCAACGGCGGCGTTCAGCAAGTGCAGACCAGTGAAGGCACTCCGGCGCTGATTCAGGTTGGCCAGAGCGTGCCGATCACCAACACCCAAAGCGATTCCTACGGCGGTTACAGCAGCGAGACCCAATACCGCAACGTCACCCAGGGTTTCTACGTCACCGCCAGCGTCACCGGCGAGACCGTTCATCTGGCGATCAGTACCAACCGTGACCGCATGAGCCAGGAACGTCCCGATGTAGTGAACGTGCAAAGCACCGACACAACCGTCACCGGTCGCCTCGGTGAATGGATCACTCTGGCGGGCGTCAACAGCCAGACTCAGGCCGATAAACAGGGCCTGACCCGCAGCTACTCGACTCAAGGCCGCGATGACATGACCTTGCGGGTGAAAGTCGACACGCTGGACTAAAGCACCGAAAACTGACTGATTAGTCGTATTAGACGAAAGATGTAGTGCTTGAAAAAAAGCACTACAAAACGTTTGACGCGAAAAAAAAGCGAAGGCATGATGGCCTCGCTCCCGCTAATCAGAGGCCCTGGCAAGGGCCTTCGAAGCGCCGCTCGCACCTACCCCGCGAGCCGTTTCGTGTCTGTACCGCCCACAAGGTGTGTTTGACGAGGTTGCCGACTGGAACGAAGTTGTCCCGAGGGACGGAAGCGTATTTAGGTAACCCGGCTTCACGCTGTTGTCCGTATAAAGGCCCACGACGCCCGCATGCGCCCCGCAGTCCGCCACTACCTGCTCACTTCCCCTCGAGCCCATCGTTCATCCCGTCGCCTACCCCGCCGAATCCGACTTGACCACCTAAGCTTCTGGTCAGCGAGCGCAGGAATTTTCCACCGCAGAACAACTTTTCATAAAAGACGCGACGAGGTTTATCTCCATGGCACTGACACGCGAACAGCAAATTGCAGCCCTCGAAAAAGACTGGGCCGAGAACCCGCGCTGGAAAGGCGTGACTCGCACTTACTCCGCTGCCGACGTGGTCCGCCTGCGTGGCTCGGTTCAGCCAGAGCACACCTTCGCGAAGATGGGCGCCGAGAAGCTGTGGAACCTGGTCACCCAGGGTGCCAAGCCGTCCTTCCGTCCAGAGAAAGATTTCGTCAACTGCATGGGCGCCCTGACTGGCGGCCAGGCTGTTCAGCAGGTCAAGGCCGGCATCCAGGCGATCTACCTGTCCGGCTGGCAGGTGGCTGCGGACAACAACTCCGCAGAGTCCATGTACCCGGACCAGTCGCTGTACCCGGTGGACTCGGTGCCAACCGTGGTCAAGCGCATCAACAACTCGTTCCGTCGTGCTGACCAGATCCAGTGGAAAGCCGGCAAGAACCCGGGCGACGAAGGCTACATCGACTACTTCGCGCCAATCGTAGCGGACGCTGAAGCCGGTTTCGGCGGTGTACTCAACGCCTACGAGCTGATGAAAAGCATGATCGAAGCCGGCGCCGCTGGCGTTCACTTCGAAGACCAACTGGCTTCGGTGAAGAAATGCGGCCACATGGGCGGCAAGGTTCTGGTGCCAACCCAGGAAGCCGTGCAGAAGCTGACCGCTGCCCGTCTGGCCGCTGACGTTGCCGGCACGCCGACCATCATTCTGGCCCGCACCGACGCCAACGCGGCTGACCTGCTGACTTCCGACTGCGACCCGTACGATCAGCCATTCGTGACCGGCGAGCGTACTCAGGAAGGTTTCTACAAGGTACGTGCCGGCCTGGATCAAGCGATCGCCCGTGGCCTGGCTTACGCACCGTACGCCGACCTGATCTGGTGCGAAACCGCCAAGCCGGATCTGGAAGAAGCACGTCGCTTCGCTGAAGCGATCAAGAAGGAATACCCGGACCAGCTGCTGTCGTACAACTGCTCGCCTTCCTTCAACTGGAAGAAGAACCTGGACGACGCAACCATCGCCAAGTTCCAGCGCGAACTGTCCGCCATGGGCTACAAGCATCAGTTCATCACCCTGGCCGGCATTCACAACATGTGGCACAGCATGTTCAACCTGGCGCACGACTACGCCCGCAACGACATGACTGCCTACGTGAAGCTGCAAGAGCAGGAATTCGCTGACGCCGCCAAGGGTTACACCTTCGTTGCGCACCAGCAGGAAGTGGGCACTGGCTACTTCGACGACATGACCACCGTGATCCAGGGCGGCTCGTCCTCGGTGACCGCGCTGACCGGTTCGACCGAAGAAGAACAGTTCCACTGATTCGGCTACACCTGAGCAAACGGCCTTTGCGGGTCGGATAAAAAGCTAACCGCAGAGCCGCAAGACTGACGCCCCGACTGGATCGGGGCGTTTTTTTGCCTGGGGAAATCGATTCGCGCTGTGTAGGAGCTGCCGAAGGCTGCGATCTTTTGATCTTGCCCCTCAAAAGCAAAATCTAAAGATCGCAGCCTTCGGCAGCTCCTACAGGGGATCTGTGGCGTCAGCGCAAAACATTGATCTGAAGCGCTACAAGCGTCAGAAATTTCCGTTAAAACGGTAGGCTTCGCTACTTGCAGTAACGCGCAAGTAAGACAACTTCCCAGTCACTCACTCGTTAAACAGTTACAAAACCACGCCAAACGATATCAATTATCATTTAGCCGCAACTATGTTCGTTACAAACTCTACAAAACATAATTGATGGAAACCCGGCTAATGCCCGCAACGCATGGGCCGCAGCGCCTTCAGGAGACGCTATGTCCTTAATCCGGTAAATAATTTCGCCTTTGGAATTTTACTTGCCGGGTGTTTAGCCATAAAATCAGCCCGATTGATTGCTGCGACATATCGTCACTGCCTTATTTCTTTATCAAGCTCAGAGACCTTTGCTCTCTGTTAAGGATTACCAGCATGCCCGAAGCGACAGGACTCATGGCCCACAACTGGGGCTTTGCCATTTTCCTTCTGGGTGTCGTCGGCCTGTGTGCCTTCATGCTTGGCGTCTCCAGCCTCCTCGGGTCAAAAGCCTGGGGTCGCAGCAAAAACGAACCGTTCGAGTCGGGCATGCTACCTACCGGTGGCGCCCGCTTGCGGCTCTCAGCCAAATTCTATCTGGTCGCGATGCTCTTCGTGATCTTCGATATCGAAGCCCTCTTTCTCTTTGCATGGTCTGTGTCCGTCCGCGAAAGCGGCTGGACCGGATTCGTCGAAGCTCTCGTTTTCATAGCAATTCTGTTGGCAGGTCTTGTCTACCTGTTCCGAGTGGGCGCCCTTGACTGGGCTCCGGAAGCTCGTCGCAAGCGGCAGGCGAAGCTGAAACAATGAGGCTTTGGCAATGCAATACAATCTCACCAGGATCGACCCCGATGCTCCTAACGAGCAGTATCCGATTGGCCAGCGGGAAACCGTTGCCGATCCGTTAGAAGATCAAGTCCACAAAAACATTTTCATGGGCAAGCTGGAAGACGTGCTGAGTGGCGCGGTCAACTGGGGACGTAAGAACTCCCTGTGGCCGTACAACTTCGGCCTGTCGTGCTGCTACGTGGAAATGACCACCGCCTTCACGGCGCCCCACGACATCGCGCGCTTTGGCGCCGAAGTGATCCGGGCCTCGCCGCGTCAGGCCGACTTCATGGTTATCGCCGGTACCTGCTTCATCAAGATGGCGCCGATCATCCAGCGTCTCTACGAGCAAATGCTCGAGCCGAAATGGGTTATCTCCATGGGTTCGTGCGCCAACTCCGGCGGCATGTACGACATCTACTCCGTGGTTCAAGGGGTGGACAAGTTCCTGCCCGTGGACGTCTACGTACCTGGCTGCCCGCCCCGTCCGGAAGCATTTCTGCAAGGCTTGATGCTGTTGCAGGAATCGATTGGACAGGAGCGTCGTCCGCTTTCCTGGGTCGTTGGTGATCAAGGCGTGTATCGCGCCGACATGCCATCGCAGAAGGAACAGCGCCGCGAACAGCGAATCGCAGTCACCAATCTGCGCAGCCCTGACGAAGTCTGATCCAGTTCTGTTCCAAGTAACGAGAAGCTGGCTTCATTCTTTACGTTGACCGAAAGCGAAAAAATAACCATGACTACAGGCAGTGCTCTGTACATCCCGCCTTACAAGGCAGACGACCAGGATGTGGTCGTCGAACTGAACAACCGTTTTGGCGCCGAAGCGTTCACCGCGCAGGCAACCCGCACCGGCATGCCGGTGCTGTGGGTGGCCCGTGCCAAACTGGTTGAAGTCCTGACTTTCCTGCGCAACCTGCCCAAGCCGTACGTCATGCTCTATGACCTGCACGGCGTGGACGAGCGTCTGCGCACCAAGCGTCAAGGGCTGCCGACCGGCGCCGATTTCACCGTGTTCTATCACCTCATGTCGCTGGAGCGTAATAGTGACGTGATGATCAAGGTGGCCTTGTCCGAAGGCGACCTCAGCATGCCTTCCGTCACCAGCATCTGGCCCAACGCCAACTGGTACGAGCGCGAAGTCTGGGACATGTTCGGCATCGACTTCAAAGGCCACCCGCACCTGTCGCGCATCATGATGCCGCCGACCTGGGAAGGTCACCCGCTGCGCAAGGACTTCCCGGCGCGCGCCACCGAATTCGATCCGTACAGCCTCAACCTCGCCAAGCAGCAGCTGGAAGAGGAAGCCGCGCGTTTCCGTCCGGAAGACTGGGGCATGAAGCGTTCCGGTGCCAATGAGGACTACATGTTCCTCAACCTCGGCCCGAACCACCCTTCGGCGCACGGTGCGTTCCGCATCATCCTGCAGCTGGACGGCGAAGAGATCGTCGATTGCGTCCCGGACATCGGTTACCACCACCGTGGCGCCGAGAAGATGGGCGAGCGTCAGTCCTGGCACAGCTACATCCCGTACACCGACCGCATCGACTACCTCGGCGGCGTGATGAACAACCTGCCGTACGTGCTCTCGGTCGAGAAGCTCGCCGGCATCAAGGTGCCGCAGAAGGTCGACGTCATCCGCATCATGATGGCCGAGTTCTTCCGGATCACCAGTCACCTGCTGTTCCTGGGTACCTATATCCAGGACGTCGGCGCCATGACCCCGGTGTTCTTCACTTTCACCGACCGCCAGAAGGCGTACACGGTGATCGAAGCCATCACCGGTTTCCGTCTGCACCCGGCCTGGTACCGCATCGGCGGCGTCGCCCACGACCTGCCGCGCGGCTGGGAAAAACTGGTCAAGGATTTCGTCGAGTGGATGCCCAAGCGTCTGGACGAATACACCAAGGCCGCCCTGCAGAACAGCATCCTCAAGGGTCGTACCATCGGCGTTGCCGCCTACAACACCAAAGAAGCCCTGGAATGGGGCGTCACCGGTGCCGGCCTGCGTTCTACCGGTTGCGATTTCGACCTGCGTAAAGCGCGTCCGTACTCGGGCTACGAGAACTTCGAATTCGAAGTGCCGCTGGCCGTCAACGGCGATGCCTACGACCGCTGCATGGTCCGCGTCGAAGAGATGCGCCAGAGCATCAAGATCATCGATCAATGCATGCGCAACATGCCGGAAGGCCCGTACAAGGCGGATCACCCGCTGACCACGCCGCCGCCGAAAGAACGCACGCTGCAGCACATCGAAACCCTGATCACGCACTTCCTGCAGGTTTCGTGGGGCCCGGTCATGCCGGCCAACGAATCCTTCCAGATGATCGAAGCGACCAAGGGCATCAACAGTTATTACCTGACGAGCGACGGCGGCACCATGAGCTACCGTACCCGGATCCGTACTCCAAGCTTCCCGCATCTGCAGCAGATCCCTTCGGTGATCAAAGGCAGCATGGTCGCGGACTTGATTGCGTACCTGGGTAGTATCGACTTCGTTATGGCCGACGTGGACCGCTAAGCATGAACAGCACGCTTATCCAGACAGACCGTTTCACCTTGAGTGAAACCGAGCGCTCGGCCATCGAGCACGAGCTGCATCACTACGAAGACCCGCGCGCGGCGTCGATCGAAGCCCTGAAGATCGTGCAGAAGGAACGCGGCTGGGTGCCGGATGGCGCCCTGTACGCGATCGGCGAGATCCTCGGCATCCCGGCCAGCGACGTTGAAGGCGTGGCGACGTTCTACAGCCAGATCTTCCGTCAACCGGTCGGCCGCCACATCATTCGCGTCTGCGACAGCATGGTCTGCTACATCGGTGGCCACGAGTCGGTGGTCAGCGAAATCCAGAACAATCTGGGCATCGGCCTGGGTCAGACCACCGCCGACGGTCGTTTCACCCTGCTGCCTGTCTGCTGCCTCGGCAACTGCGACAAGGCACCGGCGCTGATGATCGACGACGACACCTTTGGCGACGTGCAGCCTGCTGGCGTGGCCAAACTGCTCGAGGGCTACGTATGACCCTGACATCTTTTGGTCCAGCCAACCGCATCCAGCGTTCGGCCGAGACACACCCGCTGACCTGGCGTCTGCGTGATGACGGCGAAGCCGTGTGGCTCGACGAGTACCAGGCCAAGAACGGTTACGCCGCTGCACGCAAGGCCTTCGCCGAGATGGATCAGGACGCGATCGTCCAGACCGTCAAAGACGCTGGCCTCAAGGGTCGCGGCGGCGCGGGCTTCCCCACTGGCGTGAAGTGGGGCCTGATGCCCAAGGACGAATCCATCAACATCCGCTACCTGCTGTGCAACGCGGATGAAATGGAGCCGAACACCTGGAAAGACCGCATGCTGATGGAGCAACTGCCCCATCTGCTGATCGAAGGCATGCTGATCAGTGCCCGTGCGCTGAAAACCTACCGTGGCTACATCTTCCTGCGCGGCGAATACACCACCGCCGCCAAGCACCTGAACCGTGCCGTGGAAGAAGCCAAGGCGGCCGGCCTGCTGGGCAAGAACATTCTCGGTTCGGGTTTCGATTTCGAGCTGTTCGTCCACACCGGCGCCGGACGTTACATCTGCGGTGAAGAAACCGCACTGATCAACTCCCTCGAAGGCCGCCGCGCCAACCCGCGCTCCAAGCCGCCCTTCCCTGCCGCCGTGGGCGTGTGGGGCAAGCCGACCTGCGTGAACAACGTCGAAACCCTGTGCAACGTGCCGGCGATCATTGCCGACGGCGTGGACTGGTACAAATCGTTGTCCCGCGAAGGTAGCGAAGACATGGGCACCAAGCTCATGGGCTTCTCCGGCAAGGTCAAGAACCCGGGCCTGTGGGAACTGCCCTTCGGCGTCACCGGTCGTGAACTGTTCGAAGACTACGCCGGCGGCATGCGCGACGGCTTCAAGCTCAAGGCCTGGCAGCCAGGCGGTGCCGGTACCGGTTTCCTCCTGCCCGAGCACCTCGACGCACAAATGTACGCCGGCGGCATCGCCAAAGTGGGCACCCGTATGGGTACCGGTCTGGCGATGGCGGTGGATGACAGCGTCAACATGGTCTCGCTGCTGCGCAACATGGAGCAGTTCTTCGCACGCGAATCCTGCGGTTTCTGCACCCCGTGCCGCGATGGTCTGCCATGGAGCGTCAAGCTCCTGATGGCCATCGAACAGGGCAAGGGCCAGCCGGGCGACATCGAGACCCTGCTGGGTCTGGTCGGTTTCCTCGGCCCGGGCAAGACCTTCTGTGCTCACGCACCGGGTGCCGTGGAGCCATTGGGCAGCGCCATCAAATACTTCCGTCCAGAGTTCGAAGCCGGTATCGCGCCTGTCAGCGCCGCCGTCCCGCCTCTGGCAAGGCCGATCGTAGTCGGCGCGTAAACGCTTAAAAAGGCGAAGGGTCCGTGCCCTTCGCCTTTCGTCCGATGACGCCCTTCGGGGCTGTTTGGATTCGGACGCATAACAAGATTCCATTAGCCACGCCCGCTGACACCGGGCCAACGAAGACCTTTGAACCATGGCCACTATCCACGTAGACGGCAAAGCGCTCGAAGTCGACGGGGCAGACAACCTGTTACAGGCATGTCTGTCGCTGGGCCTCGACATTCCATATTTCTGCTGGCACCCCGCGCTTGGTAGCGTCGGGGCCTGCCGCCAGTGCGCGGTCAAGCAGTACACCGACGAGAACGACACCCGTGGTCGCATCGTCATGTCCTGCATGACCCCAGCCACCGACAACACCTGGATCTCCATCGACGATGAAGAATCCAAGGCGTTCCGCGCCAGTGTTGTCGAATGGCTGATGACCAACCACCCGCACGACTGCCCGGTGTGCGAGGAAGGCGGTCACTGCCACCTGCAAGACATGACAGTGATGACCGGCCACAACGAGCGCCGTTATCGCTTCAGCAAACGCACCCACCAGAACCAGCAACTCGGCCCGTTCATTTCCCACGAAATGAACCGCTGCATCGCTTGCTACCGCTGCGTGCGTTTCTACAAGGACTACGCCGGCGGCACCGACCTCGGTGTGTTTGGCGCCCACGACAACGTGTACTTCGGTCGCGTTGAAGACGGCACCCTCGAAAGCGAGTTCTCCGGCAACCTCACCGAGGTCTGCCCGACCGGTGTGTTCACCGACAAGACTCACTCCGAGCGCTACAACCGCAAGTGGGACATGCAGTTCGCACCAAGCATCTGCCACGGCTGCTCGAGCGGTTGCAACATCTCCCCGGGCGAGCGTTACGGTGAACTGCGTCGCATCGAAAACCGTTTCAACGGTTCGGTGAACCAGTACTTCCTCTGCGACCGTGGCCGTTTCGGTTATGGCTACGTCAACCGCACCGACCGTCCACGTCAGCCGCTGCTGGCCGATGGCACCAAGCTCGGCCTCGACGCTGCGCTGGACAAAGCCGCCGACCTGCTGCGCGGGCGCAACATCGTCGGCATCGGTTCGCCGCGTGCCAGCCTCGAAAGCAACTACGCGTTGCGCGAACTGGTCGGTGCCGAGCACTTCTATTCGGGTATCGAAGCCTCCGAGCTGGAGCGCATCCGTCTGGTCCTGCAAGTGCTGAACGACAGTCCGCTGCCAGTGCCGAACATGCGCGACATCGAAGATCACGACGCGATCTTCGTCCTCGGCGAAGACCTGACCCAGACCGCCGCGCGCATGGCTCTGGCTCTGCGTCAGTCGGTCAAGGGCAAGGCTGAAGACATGGCCGAAGCCATGCGCGTCCAGCCTTGGCTCGACGCGGCGGTGAAGAACATCGGCCAGCACGCGCTGAACCCGCTGTTTATCGCCAGCCTCGCCGAAACCAAGCTCGACGACGTCGCTGAAGAATGCGTACACGCAGCTCCCGACGATCTGGCGCGCATCGGTTTCGCCGTGGCTCACGCGCTGGACGCCAGTGCCCCGGCCGTTGAAGGTCTGGACACCGAAGCCCTGGAACTGGCGCAGCGCATCGCCGAGGCCCTGCTCGCCGCCAAGCGTCCGCTGATCATCGCCGGTACTTCGCTGGGCTCCAAAGCCTTGATCGAAGCTGCCGCGAACATCGCCAAGGCCCTGAAGCTGCGCGAGAAGAACGGTTCGATCAGCCTGATCGTGCCGGAAGCCAACAGCCTCGGTCTGGCCATGCTCGGTGGCGAATCGGTCGACGCCGCGCTGCAAGCGGTCATCGATGGCAAGGCCGACGCTATCGTCGTGCTGGAAAACGATCTGTACACCCGCACCGCCAAAGCCAAGGTCGATGCCGCACTGAACGCCGCGAAAGTGGTGATCGTTGCCGACCATCAGAAAACCGCCACCACCGATCGCGCGCACCTGGTTCTGCCAGCGGCGAGCTTCGCCGAGGGCGACGGTACGCTGGTCAGCCAGGAAGGCCGCGCCCAGCGCTTCTTCCAGGTTTTCGATCCGCAATACCTGGACGCGAGCATTCTGGTGCACGAAGGCTGGCGCTGGCTGCACGCCCTGCGCGCGACCCTGCTGAACCAGCCGATCGACTGGACGCAACTCGACCACGTCACCGCTGCCGTTGCCTCGAGCACCGCGCAACTGGCGCGCATCGTCGATGCTGCACCGTCGGCGGCTTTCCGCATCAAGGGTCTGAAACTGGCCCGTGAGCCGCTGCGTTATTCCGGTCGCACCGCCATGCGCGCCGACATCAGCGTTCACGAACCACGCACCCCGCAAGACCAGGACACCGCGTTCGCCTTCTCCATGGAAGGTTACTCTGGCTCCGCCGAACCGCGTCAGCAGGTGCCATTCGCATGGTCGCCGGGCTGGAACTCGCCACAAGCGTGGAACAAGTTCCAGGACGAAGTCGGTGGTCATCTGCGTGCTGGCGACCCGGGCACGCGCCTGATCGAAAGCACCGGTGATTCGCTGAACTGGTTCGCCGCTGCGCCGCGTGCGTTCAACCCGGCGCCGGGTACCTGGCAAGCCGTGCCGTTCTTCCACCTGTTCGGCAGCGAAGAAAACTCTTCGAAAGCCGCCCCGGTACAGGAACGCATCCCGGCACCTTACGTCGCGCTGGCAAAATCCGAAGCGGATCGCCTCGGCGTCAACGACGGTGCCCTGCTGAGCCTGAACGTGGCCGGTCAGACATTGCGTCTGCCGCTGCGCATCAATGAAGAACTGGGCGCCGGTCTGGTGGCATTGCCTGCGGGCATCGCCGGCATTCCACCGGCATTCGCCGGCGTGTCCGTCGACGGTCTGCAGGAGGCAGCGCAATGACCTGGTTCACCCCTGAAGTGATCGATGTGATCCTGACGGTCATCAAAGCCATCGTGATCCTGCTGGCCGTGGTGGTCGCGGGCGCCTTGCTCAGCTTTGTCGAACGTCGCCTGCTGGGCTGGTGGCAGGACCGTTACGGTCCGAACCGCGTTGGCCCGTTCGGCATGTTCCAGATCGCCGCCGACATGCTGAAGATGTTCTTCAAGGAAGACTGGACCCCGCCATTTGCCGACAAGGTGATCTTCACCCTGGCGCCGGTGGTGGCCATGTCCGCCCTGCTGATCGCCTTCGCGATCATCCCGATCACCCCGACCTGGGGCGTGGCGGATCTGAACATCGGCCTGCTGTTCTTCTTCGCCATGGCCGGTCTGTCGGTCTACGCGGTGCTGTTCGCCGGCTGGTCGAGCAACAACAAGTTCGCCCTGCTCGGCAGCTTGCGTGCCTCGGCGCAGACCGTGTCCTACGAAGTGTTCATGGGCCTGGCCCTGATGGGCATCGTGGTCCAGGTCGGCTCGTTCAACATGCGCGACATCGTCGAGTACCAGGCGCAGAACCTGTGGTTCATCATTCCGCAGTTCTTCGGCTTCTGTACCTTCTTCATCGCCGGCGTCGCCGTGACTCACCGTCACCCGTTCGACCAGCCGGAAGCGGAACAGGAACTGGCCGACGGTTACCACATTGAATACGCCGGTATGAAATGGGGCATGTTCTTCGTCGGTGAATACATCGGCATCATCCTGATCTCGGCGCTGCTGGTCACCCTGTTCTTCGGTGGCTGGCACGGTCCGTTCGGCATCCTGCCGCAACTGTCCTTCGTCTGGTTCGCACTGAAGACCGCGTTCTTCATCATGCTGTTCATCCTGCTGCGCGCTTCCATCCCGCGTCCGCGTTATGACCAGGTGATGGATTTCAGCTGGAAATTCTGCCTGCCACTGACCCTGATCAATTTGCTGGTGACCGCTGCGGTTGTGTTGATGAACACGCCTGCGGTTGCGGTTCAGTGAGGATTTGACCCATGTTCAAATATATTGGCGACATCGTTAAGGGTACCGGTACCCAGTTGCGCAGCCTGGTCATGGTCTTCGGCCATGGCTTTCGCAAGCGCGACACCCTGCAATACCCCGAGGAGCAGGTCTACCTGCCGCCGCGTTACCGTGGCCGCATCGTCCTGACCCGCGACCCCGATGGCGAAGAACGCTGCGTAGCCTGCAACCTGTGCGCCGTGGCCTGCCCGGTGGGTTGCATCTCGCTGCAGAAAGCTGAAACCGAAGACGGTCGCTGGTACCCGGACTTCTTCCGGATCAACTTCTCGCGCTGCATTTTCTGCGGTCTCTGCGAGGAAGCCTGCCCGACCACCGCGATCCAGCTGACCCCGGATTTCGAGATGGCCGAGTTCAAACGTCAGGACCTGGTGTACGAGAAAGAAGATCTTTTGATCTCCGGCCCCGGCAAAAACCCTGATTACAACTTCTATCGTGTTGCAGGTATGGCAATCGCTGGCAAGCCGAAAGGCGCTGCGCAGAACGAAGCCGAACCGATCAACGTGAAGAGCTTGCTGCCTTAAGGAAGAACGATGGAATTCGCTTTCTATTTCGCATCGGGTATTGCTGTGGTGTCCACGCTGCGTGTGGTCACCAACACCAACCCCGTGCACGCCCTGCTCTACCTGATCATCTCGTTGATCGCCGTTGCCATGACCTTCTTCGCCCTCGGCGCGCCGTTCGCCGGCGTCCTTGAAGTGATCGCCTACGCCGGCGCCATCATGGTGCTGTTCGTGTTCGTGGTGATGATGCTCAACCTCGGTCCCGCCTCGGTGCAACAGGAACGCACCTGGCTCAAGCCCGGCATCTGGGCAGGACCGGTGATTCTTGCCGCGCTGCTGCTGGCCGAACTGCTGTATGTGCTGTTCGCTCACCAGAGCGGCCAGGCCATCGGCCACACCACCGTAGACGCGAAAGCCGTGGGCATCAGCCTGTTCGGCCCGTACCTGCTGGTGGTCGAACTCGCCTCGATGCTGCTGCTTGCCGCAGCCGTCACGGCGTTCCATTTGGGCCGTAACGAGGCGAAGGAGTAAGACATGCCTGCTATCCCTCTCGAACATGGACTGGCCGTCGCCGGCATCCTGTTCTGCCTTGGTCTGGTCGGCCTGATGGTCCGCCGCAACATTTTGTTCGTGTTGATGAGTCTGGAAGTGATGATGAACGCCTCTGCCCTGGCCTTCATCGTCGCGGGCGCCCGCTGGGCGCAGCCGGATGGACAGATCATGTTCATCCTGGTGATCAGCCTTGCAGCGGCCGAGGCCAGTATTGGCCTGGCGATCCTGCTGCAACTGTATCGCCGCTTCCACACGCTCGATATCGACGCTGCCAGTGAGATGCGCGGATGAACCTACTCTTTCTGACTTTCGTATTCCCTCTGATCGGGTTCCTGTTGCTGTCGTTCTCGCGCGGCCGCTTCTCGGAAAACCTCTCGGCGCTGATCGGTGTCGGTTCGATCGGCCTGTCGGCCATCGTCACCGCTTACGTGATATGGCAATTCAACGTCGCACCGCCGGAGGGTGGCGTGTACACCCAGGTGCTGTGGCGCTGGATGTCGGTGGAAGGTTTCCAGCCGAACTTCGCGCTGTACCTGGATGGCCTGTCGGTGACCATGCTCGGTGTGGTCGTCGGCGTCGGCTTCCTGATCCACCTGTTCGCGTCCTGGTACATGCGTGGCGAAGACGGTTACTCGCGCTTCTTCTCGTACACCAACCTGTTCATCGCCAGCATGCTGTTCCTGATCCTCGGCGATAACCTGCTGTTCATCTACTTCGGTTGGGAAGGCGTGGGCCTGTGCTCGTACCTGTTGATCGGTTTCTACTACAGCAACCGCAACAACGGTAACGCGGCACTCAAGGCGTTCATCGTCACCCGCATCGGCGACGTGTTCATGGCCATCGGCCTGTTCATCCTGTTCCAGCAACTGGGCACGCTGAACGTCCAGGAACTGCTGGTACGTGCGCCGGAGCACTTCAAGGTCGGCGACTTCTGGATCGTTCTGGCAACCCTGATGCTGCTCGGTGGTGCTGTCGGTAAATCGGCGCAACTGCCGCTGCAAACCTGGCTCGCGGATGCGATGGCCGGCCCTACCCCGGTTTCGGCACTGATCCACGCCGCGACCATGGTCACCGCCGGTGTCTACCTGATCGCCCGTACCCATGGTCTGTTTGCCTTGGCGCCGGACATCCTGCACCTCGTCGGCATCGTCGGTGGCGTGACCCTGGTACTGGCCGGTTTCGCCGCGCTGGTGCAGACCGACATCAAACGTATCCTCGCCTACTCGACCATGAGCCAGATCGGCTACATGTTCCTGGCGCTGGGCGTTGGCGCCTGGGAAGGCGCGATCTTCCACCTGATGACCCACGCCTTCTTCAAGGCCCTGCTGTTCCTTGCTTCCGGTGCGGTGATCGTTGCCTGCCACCACGAGCAGAACATCTTCAAGATGGGCGGTCTGTGGAAGAAACTGCCGCTGGCCTACGCCAGCTTCATCGTCGGCGGTGCTGCACTGGCCGCTCTGCCACTGGTTACCGCAGGCTTCTACTCCAAGGACGAAATCCTCTGGGAAGCGTTCGCCAGCGGCAACCAGGGTCTGCTTTACGCAGGTCTGGTCGGTGCGTTCATGACGTCGCTGTACACCTTCCGCCTGATCTTCATCGCGTTCCACGGTGAAGCCAAGACCGAAGCTCATGCTGGCCACGGAATTGCCCACTGGTTGCCTCTGTCGGTACTGATCGTGCTGTCGACTTTCGTCGGCGCGATGATCGTGCCACCGCTGCACGGCGTACTGCCGCAAAGCGTTGGCCATGCCGGTGGCGAAGCCAAGCACAGTCTGGAAATCGCCTCGGGCGCCATCGCCCTGGCCGGTATCCTGCTGGCAGCGCTGCTGTTCCTTGGCAAGCGTCGCTTCGTCACGGCGATCGCCAACAGCGGCATCGGCCGTTTCCTTTCGGCCTGGTGGTTCGCTGCCTGGGGCTTCGACTGGATCTACGACAAACTGTTCGTCAAGCCGTACCTTGCGATCAGCCATGTACTGCGCAAAGACCCGCTCGACCAGACCATCGGTCTGATCCCGCGTATGGCCAAGGGTGGTCACACTGCCCTGAGCCGCACCGAGACCGGTCAACTGCGTTGGTACGCCGCCTCGATGGCTGCTGGTGCCGTGCTGGTGATCGGCGCCATCGTGCTGGTAGCGGTCTGATATGAACCTTGCGAATTTGCGAAAGGAAACGAGCCCGTCATGATTCTGCCTTGGCTAATCCTGATCCCCTTCATCGGCGGCCTGCTGTGCTGGATGGGTGAGCGCTTCGGCGCTACCCTCCCGCGCTGGATTGCGCTGTTGACCATGACCCTGGAACTCGCGCTCGGCCTCTGGCTGTGGGCCCACGGTGACTATTCATTCGCACCGGCGCCGGGCGCCGATCCGACCTGGGCGCTTGAGTTCAAGCATGTCTGGATCCAGCGTTTCGGCATCAACGTGCACCTGGCCCTCGACGGCCTGTCGCTGTTGATGATCCTGCTGACCGGTCTGCTGGGTATCCTCTCGGTACTCTGCTCGTGGAAAGAAATCCAGCGTCATGTTGGCTTCTTCCACCTGAACCTGATGTGGATCCTGGGCGGTGTGGTCGGCGTGTTCCTCGCCCTCGACCTGTTCATGTTCTTCTTCTTCTGGGAAATGATGCTGGTGCCGATGTACTTCCTCATCGCGCTCTGGGGTCACAGTTCTTCGGACGGCAAGAAAACCCGGATCTACGCGGCGACCAAGTTCTTCATCTTCACTCAGGCGTCCGGCCTGATCATGCTGGTGGCGATCCTCGGTCTGGTGCTGGTCAACTTCAACAACACCGGCGTGATCACCTTCAACTACGCCGACCTGTTGAAAACCAAGATGTCGATGACCACCGAGTACATTCTGATGCTCGGCTTCTTCATCGCCTTCGCGGTCAAGCTGCCCGTCGTACCGTTCCACTCCTGGCTGCCTGATGCTCACGCCCAGGCACCGACTGCCGGTTCCGTCGACCTCGCCGGTATCCTGCTGAAAACCGCGGCCTACGGTCTGCTGCGTTTCGCCCTGCCGCTGTTCCCGAACGCTTCAGCCGAGTTCGCGCCGATCGCCATGACCCTGGGTCTGATCGGGATCTTCTACGGCGCGTTCCTGGCGTTCGCACAAACCGACATCAAGCGTCTGATTGCCTTCTCTTCCGTTTCCCACATGGGCTTCGTGTTGATCGGTATCTACTCCGGCAGCCAACTGGCGCTGCAAGGCGCAGTGATCCAGATGCTGGCGCACGGTCTGTCGGCAGCGGCGCTGTTTATCCTCAGCGGTCAGTTGTACGAGCGTCTGCATACGCGTGACATGCGTGAGATGGGCGGTCTGTGGTCGCGTATCGCTTACCTGCCGGCGATCAGCCTGTTCTTCGCGGCGGCGTCGCTGGGCTTGCCGGGCACCGGTAACTTTGTCGGCGAGTTCCTGATCCTGATCGGCTCCTTCGCCAGCGCTCCATGGGTCACGGCGATTGCCACTTCCGGTCTGGTGTTCGGTTCGGTCTACTCGCTGATCATGATTCACCGTGCCTACTTCGGCCCGTCGAAATCCGACGCGGTGCTGCACGGCATGGACGCGCGCGAACTGATCATGGTGCTCGGTCTGGCGGTATTGCTGATTTACCTCGGCGTCTACCCGCAACCGTTCCTGGACACCTCTGCCGCCACCATGCATGGCGTGCAGCAGTGGCTCGGCACCGCCTTCTCTCAACTCGCTTCGGCCCGGTAAGAGCGCTATGGAATTCACGATTCAACACTTTATTGCGCTTGCGCCACTGTTGATCACCAGCCTCACCATTATCGTGGTGATGCTGGCAATCGCCTGGCGCCGCAACCACTCGCAGACCTTCCTGATTTCGGTGGCGGGTCTGAACCTGGCCCTGCTGTCGATCCTGCCTGCGTTGAAAGTCGCGCCTCTGGCCGTGACCCCGTTGCTGCAGATCGACGCGTTTGCCTGCCTGTACATGGCGATGATCCTGGTCGCCACCCTCGCCTGCGTCACCCTCGCCCACGCCTATTTGGGTGATGGCGGTTCGGGCTACCCGGGCAATCGCGAAGAACTGTACCTGCTGATCCTGATGGCCGCCGCCGGTGGTCTGGTCCTGGTCAGCGCGCAGCACCTGGCCGGGTTATTCATCGGTCTGGAACTGCTCTCGGTACCGGTCTACGGTCTGGTGGCTTACGCCTTCTTCAACAAGCGTTCGCTGGAAGCTGGCATCAAGTACATGGTGCTGTCGGCTGCCGGTTCCGCGTTCCTGCTGTTCGGTATGGCGCTGCTCTACGCCGACGCCGGTTCGCTGAGCTTCGTCGGCATCGGTCAGGCCCTGGCCGCGACCGGCCTGCCAAGCCCGCTGGCGCAACTGGGCCTGGGCATGATGCTGATCGGTCTGGCGTTCAAGCTGTCGCTGGTACCGTTTCACCTGTGGACGCCGGACGTCTACGAAGGTGCTCCGGCACCGGTGGCGGCGTTCCTCGCCACCGCTTCGAAGGTCGCGGTGTTTGCGGTGATGGTGCGTCTGTTCCAGCTCTCCCCTGCCGCCAGCAGTGGCGTGCTGAGCGATGTGCTGAGCGTGATCGCGGTCGCCTCGATCCTGTTCGGTAACCTGCTGGCCCTGACCCAGAGCAACCTCAAGCGTCTGCTCGGTTACTCGTCGATTGCGCACTTCGGCTATCTGCTGATCGCGCTGGTGGCGAGCAAGGGTCTGGCGGTGGAAGCCATCGGCGTCTATCTGGTGACTTATGTCATCACCAGCCTCGGCGCGTTCGGCGTGATCACCCTGATGTCGTCGCCGTACAACGGCCGCGACGCCGACGCCCTGTACGAGTACCGCGGCCTGTTCTGGCGCCGTCCGTACCTGACCGCCGTGCTGACCGTGATGATGCTGTCCCTGGCCGGCATCCCGCTGACCGCCGGCTTCATCGGCAAGTTCTACATCATCGCCAGCGGCGTCGAAACGCGTCAGTGGTGGCTGGTCGGCGCACTGGTACTGGGCAGCGCCATCGGCGTCTTCTACTACCTGCGCGTGATGGTCACCCTGTACCTGATCGAGCCTAACCTGCGTCGCCACGACGCCCAGCTGCACTGGGAACAGAAGGCAGGCGGCGTGATGCTGCTGGCCATCGCCCTGGTCGCATTCTTCCTGGGCGTGTACCCGCAGCCATTGCTGGTGCTGGTACAGCAGGCGGGTCTGGCGGGCTGATTGCTCGGCTGATCTGGCTGGAATGGAAACGGCACCTTCGGGTGCCGTTTTTTGTTTGTAGCAGAAGTCGATACCGCCGGCGTTTATGCAAGCGTCATCGCGGGCAAGCCCGCTCCCACAGGTGTGTGTGTCGCTCATAGCATCCGGGTGCATCGCACACCCAGCAGGAGTGAGCCTGCTCGCGATGGCGGCAGATCCGGCAGCAAAAAAAACGGCACCTTCCGGTGCCGTTCGCTTCTCACATTTCCAACATCATTTGCGCGCATCCGCCCAGGATTTCAGCAGTTCGCTATAGCTCACGGTTTCACCTTTCGGCTTCTCGTTGGCCAGTTTCGGCTTCGGTGCGCCCGGTTGATCGAACCAGTATTGCGCATCGCGTTCCGGGTTCATCTTCGGTGCGCAAGTGGCCTGGGCCTTGGAGCGTTCGAGGCGTTCCATGATGCGGTCCTGATCCTTGGCCAGGCCATCGAGCGCTTGTTGCGGTGTTTTCTCGCCGCTGGCGGCTTCGGCGATATGGCTCCACCACAGCTGAGCGAGACGTGGATAGTCCGGCACGTTGGTACCGGTCGGCGACCATTGCACGCGGGCCGGGCTGCGATAGAACTCGACCAGACCACCGAGTTTCGGCGCCAGATCGGTCATGGCCTGCGAGTTGATGTCCGACTCGCGAATAGGTGTCAGACCGACGATGGTTTTCTTCAGCGAAACAGTTTTCGACGTGACGAACTGCGCGTACAGCCACGCCGCGAGTTTCTGTTTCTCAGGCGTGGATTTCATGAACGTCCACGACCCCACATCCTGATAGCCAAGCTTCATGCCCTCTTCCCAATACGGGCCTTTAGGCGACGGCGCCATGCGCCATTTCGGCGTGCCGTCGGCGTTGACCACCGGCAGGCCGGGTTTGGTCATGTCGGCGGTGAACGCGGTGTACCAAAAGATCTGCTGGGCGATGTTGCCCTGCGACGGCACCGGGCCGGACTCGGAGAAAGTCATGCCGGCCGCTTCCGGTGGCGCGTATTTCTTCAGCCAGTCGACGTATTTGGTGGTGGCAAACACCGCCGCCGGGCCGTTGGTGTCGCCGCCACGGGTCACGCTGGAGCCGACCGGGTGGCAGTCCTCGACGCGGATGCCCCACTCGTCCACCGGCAAGCCGTTGGGCAGTCCCTTGTCGCCGCCACCGGCCATGGAGAACCAGGCATCGGTGAAGCGCCAGCCCAGCGACGGGTCTTTCTTGCCGTAATCCATGTGGCCGTAGACGCGTTTGCCGTCGATTTCCTTGACGTCTTCGCTGAAGAATTTGGCGATGTCTTCATAGGCCGACCAATTCACCGGCACGCCCAGCTCGTAACCGTACTTCTCCTTGAACTTGGCTTTCAGATCGGCGCGCTCGAACCAGTCGGCGCGGAACCAGTACAGGTTGGCGAACTGCTGGTCGGGCAGTTGATAGATCTTGCCGTCGGGCGCGGTGGTGAAGGAGATGCCGATGAAGTCCTTGATGTCGAGGGTCGGCGAAGTGAAGTTCTTGCCCTCGTTGGCCATCAGGTCGGTGATCGATTCGGTCTTGCCGTAGCGAAAGTGCGTGCCGATCAGGTCGGAGTCGTTGACCCAGCCGTCGTAGATGTTCTTGTCCGACTGCATCACCGTCTGCATTTTCTCGACCACGTCGCCTTCCTGCAGCAGGTCGTGGGTGAGTTTGATCCCGGTGATTTCGCTGAAGGCCTTGGCCAGCACCTTGGACTCGTATTCGTGAGTGGTCAGGGTTTCGGAAACGACCTTGATGTCCATGCCGCGAAACGGCTCGGCGGCCTTGATGAACCACTTCAATTCTTCAAGCTGCTGTTCGGCCGTCAGGGTCGAGGGCTTGAACTCGCTGCCGATCCATTTTTTTGCAGCATCTTCGTAGGCGTCGGCCCAGGCAGATGCGCTCAAACCGCTGAGTGCCAGCATGGCTGCCAATGAAATGCTATGTCGCAGCTTATTGTTTTTATCGAACATAGAGACCTCCTGTTTAAGTTGTGGAGCCGCGTTGCCGAACGATTCGACTAGCCCCAACGCATCACAGCCAACAGCCACACCAGGGACAACGCGGACGCCACCCAGATGCTCCAGTCGGTGACGCCGATTACCAGCAAATGCAGGTAGGCGCTGCCGAGAAGACCGATAAACAAGCGATCGCCACGGGTGGTGGCAATCGGCAGAAACCCGCGCCGCAGAATGCTCGGCGAGCGCAATTCCCAGGTGGTCATGCCCACCAGAATCAGACCGATGCCGATGAAGAACGCGGCGGTCGGTGTCGTCCAGCTCATCCATTCCATCATCAGCTCCTCAGACTCGACCGAGGGCAAAGCCCTTGGCCACGTGGTTGCGTACAAACCAGATCACCAGCATGCCCGGCAGGATGGTCAACACCCCCGCCGCTGCCAGCACGCCCCAATCGATCCCCGACGCCGACACCGTGCGCGTCATCACCGCCGCAATCGGCTTGGCGTTGACCGAGGTCAGCGTGCGCGCCAGCAGCAGTTCGACCCAGGAAAACATGAAGCAGAAAAACGCCGTGACGCCGATACCGGAGCCGATCAACGGGATGAAAATCTTCACGAAAAACTTGGGGAAACTGTAGCCGTCGATGTAGGCCGTTTCGTCGATCTCCTTGGGCACGCCGGACATGAAGCCTTCGAGAATCCACACCGCCAGCGGCACGTTGAACAGGCAGTGCGCCAAAGCCACGGCGATATGCGTGTCGAAAAGGCCGATCGACGAATACAACTGGAAGAACGGCAGCAAGAACACCGCCGGCGGCGCCATGCGATTGGTCAGCAGCCAGAAGAACAAGTGTTTGTCGCCGAGGAAACGATAGCGTGAAAACGCGTAAGCCGCCGGTAACGCCACGCTCAGGGAAATCACCGTGTTGAGGCTGACGTAATACAGCGAGTTCAGATAGCCGGTGTACCAGCTCGGATCAGTGAAGATCACCTTGTAGTTCGCCAGCGTGAATTCCTGTGGGAAAAGTGTCAGGCCGCCGAGGATTTCGGTGTTGCTCTTGAACGACATGTTCAGCAGCCAGTAGATCGGCACCAGCAGGAACAGGATGTAGACCAGCAACGGAATAAGCTTTTTCTTGCTCATGGCCGGGCCTCAGCGGTTGGCGTCGGAGTGCGTCATGGCGGTATAGAACAGCCACGACACCAACAGGATGATCAGGAAGTACACCAGCGAAAACGCCGCTGCCGGACCGAGGTCGAATTGCCCTACAGCCATCTGCGTCAACGTCTGACTCAAGAACGTCGTGGCATTGCCCGGCCCGCCACCGGTGAGCACGAACGGCTCGGTGTAGATCATGAAACTGTCCATGAAGCGCAGCATCACCGCGATCAGCAACACGCTTTTCAACTTGGGCAATTGAATGTGGCGGAACACCGCCCAGGCCGAGGCGCGGTCGATCCGCGCCGCCTGGTAATAGACGTCGGGAATTGCTCGCAAACCGGAGAAACACAGCAGCGCGACGAGCGAAGTCCAGTGCCAGACGTCCATCACCAGCACCGTCACCCAGGCGTCCATGGTGTTGGCCGCGTAGTTGTAACTGATGCCCATCGCGTTGAGGCTGGAACCGAGCAGGCCGATATCGGCGCGGCCGAAGATCTGCCAGATGGTGCCGACCACGTTCCACGGAATCAGCAGCGGAATCGCCAGAATGATCAGCACCACCGAGGACCAGCGGCCCTTGGTCGGCATGGTCAGCGCGACGGCGATGCCCAGCGGGATTTCGATCAGCAGCACGCAGGCCGAATAGATGAACTGGCGCAGCAGCGAGTCGTGCAGACGCGAATCGAGCAACACTTGTTTGTACCAATCGGCACCGACGAAGTAGCGGCTGGACTGGTCGAAGATGTCCTGCACCGAATAGTTGACCACGGTCATCATCGGGATCACCGCACTGAACGCCACCAGCAGGAACACCGGCAACACCAGCCACCAGGCCTTGTTGTTCTGCACCTTGTTCATGGCTGCACCTCCTCGTCGCTGACTTCCAGGAGAAATTCGTCGGCATAGACCATCAGCCATTGCGCCGGAAAACTGATGTACGCGGTGCCCTGCGGCACCGGTTTGTCTTCAGCCAGGCGCACCTTCAACGGCGCGCCGTCGAGGTTGAGGGTCATGATCTTGTAGGTGCCGAGGTCTTCGACGTGTACGACTTTGGCCTGCATCGCATCGTCAAACGGCTCGTCCCACACATGAATGAATTCGGGGCGGATGCCGACCTTGAGATTTTTCCACTGGCCGTGTTCGATATGGCGCTGCAAGGCGTCGGATAACGGCAGGTGCGTCGAGGCGAAACCGACGCCACCGGGCTGCGGCTGTACCTCGATCAGGTTCATGCCGGGGCTGCCGATGAAATAGCCGACAAAGGTGTGGCTGGGGCGCTCGAACAATTCCCGAGGCGTGCCGAACTGGACGATCTGGCCGCCGTACATCACCGCGATCTTGTCGGCGAACGTCGAAGCTTCCAGTTGATCGTGGGTGACGTAGACCATAGTGATATTGAACTGCTCGTGGATCTGCTTGAGCTTGCGCCGCAGTTTCCACTTCAAGTGCGGGTCGATCACCGTCAGCGGCTCATCGAAGAGGATCGCCGAGACGTCATCGCGCACCAGACCACGGCCCATGGAGACTTTCTGCTTTTCGTCGGCGGTGAGATTGCGCGCTTTTTTGCTCAGCAGATTCTGCAGATCGAGCACTTCGGCAATTTCCTGCACCTTGCTGTGCACTTTCGCCTCGGCCATGCCCTGGTTTCGCAGCGGGAAAGCGAGGTTGTCGAACACGGTCATGGTGTCGTAGACCACCGGAAACTGGAAAACCTGGGCGATGTTGCGCTTCTCCGGCGTGAGGTCATTGACCGCTTTGCCGTCAAACAACACATGGCCCTGGGACGGGCTGAGCAGGCCGGAAATGATGTTGAGCAAGGTCGACTTGCCGCAACCGGACGGGCCGAGCAAAGCATAGGCGCCGCCCTGCTCCCAGACGTGATCCATCTCGCGGATCGCATAATCCTCGGCGCCGCTCGGGGTTTTGCTGTAGCTGTGGGCGAGGTGTTGCAAACGGATTTCGGCCATCAGGCAACCCTCGCGACACGCCGGCCCGGTGCTTGCACCAGACGGCCCTGCGCATCGAAAACGAACAGTTTATGGGTCGGGATATAGATGCGGATCGGCGCATCGACGTCGTATTCGTGAACACCCGGCAAGTGCAGCACCAGCAGGAAATGCTCGTTGCGCACATGCAGGAAGGTTTCCGAGCCGCTGATTTCGGCGACCTCGACGGTCACCGCCAGTTCGAGGTCGTCATCGTTGCTCGGCACCAGCGAGATATGACTTGGGCGCACGCCGAAGCGGAACTCACCCTCGCCCACCGGGCGCAGATCGACGTTCAGCGGGAAGTGCACAAAATTGGCGAAGCTGACTTCGTTGCCGGCAATGCGTCCTGGCATCAGGTTGATCGGTGGTTCGGAGAACAATTCCGCCGCCAACACGGTTTGCGGCTGGTGGTACACCGAAGTCGACTGGCCACTCTGAATCACCCGGCCTTCGTGAAGAATGGTCGTGGTGCCGCCGAGCGCCAGCGCTTCGTTGGGTTCGGTGGTGGCGTAGATGGCGATGGTGTGGCGGGCCTTGAACAGCTCGCGCATTTCCTGACGCAGCTCTTCGCGCAGCTTGTAGTCAAGGTTGACCAGCGGCTCGTCGAAGAGGATCAGTTCGGCGTCCTTGACCAGTGCGCGGGCCATGGCCGTGCGCTGCTGCTGCCCACCGGAGAGCTCCAGCGGATAGCGCTGCAAGAACTTCTCGATGCGCAGCATGCGTGCGGTTTCCTGCACCTTGCTGTGGATGATCTCTTTCGAGATGCCGGCCTGACGCAATGGCGAGGCGATGTTCTCGAACACGGTCATGGTCGGGTAATTGATGAACTGCTGATAGACCATCGACACGTTGCGCAGCCGCACCGGGCGCTGGGTGACGTCGACGCCGTTCATCAGCACGCGGCCGCTGTCGGGCTTGTCGAGGCCGGCCATCAGGCGCATGAGGCTGGTCTTGCCGGACAGCGTGCGCCCGAGCAGAACGTTGAAGGATCCGGGTTCGAATTTCAGGCACGCATCGTCGATCCAGATCTGGCCCTCGACGGTACGGCTGACGTGCTCCAGGGTGAGTGACATGGCTCGGCCTTTATTATTTTTGGAGTCAAGCGACCGGAGCAACAGAGCGACATTCGTGCCAAAAGTGGCAAGTGGTTGATTTTCCGTAAAAATCGTTATTACGCGGGGAAATGGCGTTCACAGCTGAACACTTTTGAACAGTCGGAGTGATTGACAATGAACAATAGTGAACAACACTCTATGCACGCTTTTGCCCAATCCTCAATGCAAATGGATCCCCTGTGGGAGCGAGCCTGCTCGCGAAAGCGGTGTGTCATTCAATGAATCCATTGACTGAACCGACGCTTTCGCGAGCAGGCTCGCTCCCACAGGGGGTTTGTGGAGTTTTGAAGATCGGGTTCATAACAATAATAAAATCGCTGCACTCAGAGGCTCGCCCCCATGGCCGCACCTGCTTCGCCGCTGTCCCACGACACGATCGTCCAGACCTCCTGGCAACGTTGCCGCGCGTTCGGCCTCGACCACCAGAGCGCCCCGGCCTTCGATCAACTGCCCGCCGCCGGCATTGCGCGGTTGCTCGACAGCCATCATTCGCTGGTGCAGACCACGCATCAGGAAGTCCTGCCCTACTACGAAAACATCCTCAGCAACTCCAACTGCCTGATCATGCTCGCCGACAATCAGGGCCAGGTGCTGACCTCGTGGGGCACACAGCGCTTTATCGAGCCGAATCTGGCCCGGGGCTTTCAGGCCGGGGCGAGCTGGATGGAGCGCAGCAGCGGTACCAACGCGATCGGCACCGCACTGGCCTGTGAGCAGGCGGTGCACATCGAACACGACGAACACTTTCTCAAGGCCAACCGCTTCATGACCGGCTCCGCCGCGCCGATTTTCGACGCCGAGCGCAAGGTCATCGCCGTGCTCGATGTCTCCAGCGACAGCTACCTGCCGCCCTCGCACACCCTGGGCATGGTCAAGATGATGAGCCAGACCGTGGAGAACCGGCTGATCCTCAACCTGTTCCATGGCCAGCATTTTCAACTGACCTTCAACACCGGGTTGAACAACCTCGACAGCCAGTGGGCCGGGTTGTTGATTTTCGATGAGAGCGGACAGGTGCTGTCGGCCAATCGCCGCGCCGACAATTTGCTCGGTGTGCGTTTGTCCCGCGTCAGCGTTGAAAGCCTGTTCAAGGTGTCGCTGCTGGAGTTGATCAACCAGCCCGAGGGTCTGCCGTTTGCCTTGCAGACCTCTGGACGCAACCGTTTCCAGTGCTTGCTGAAACGGCCGAAACAGGCGCCGGTGCAGGCGCGGGTATTTGTCGCCGAGGACAAGCCTGCGCCAGCCAGCGCGATCAGCCTCAATACGCTGCATTTCGGCGACAGTCGCGTGGAAAAAGCCGTGCGCCAGGCCGAGCGCTTGCTGGAAAAAGACATTCCGCTACTGATTCACGGTGAAACCGGCGTCGGCAAGGAAGTCTTCGTCAAAGCCTTGCATCAGGCCAGCTCACGGCAAAAACAGGCATTCATCGCGGTGAACTGCGCAGCGATCCCCGCTGAACTGGTCGAGTCCGAGTTGTTCGGTTACGAGAAAGGCGCGTTCACCGGGGCCAACCAGAAAGGCAGCATCGGCCTGATCCGCAAGGCCGACAAAGGCACGCTGTTTCTCGACGAGATCGGTGACATGCCGCTGCCAACTCAGGCGCGTTTGTTGCGCGTGTTGCAGGAGCGCTGCGTGCAGCCGGTGGGCAGCAGCGAGTTGTTTCCGGTGGACTTGCGGATCATTTCCGCGACTAACCGATCGTTGCGCGAGCAGGTACAACTGGGCCGCTTTCGCGAAGACTTGTACTACCGCATCGGCGGCCTGACCCTGGAGCTGCCGCCGTTACGCGAACGCAGTGACAAGCAGGCGCTGTTCAAACGGCTGTGGGAGCAACATCGCGAGCCGACGCAATGGGCGGGGCTGAGCCCGGAGGTATTGGAGCTGTTTGAAAAGCACCCGTGGCCGGGGAATTTGCGTCAGGTCAGCAGCGTGATGCAGGTAGCGCTGGCCATGGCCGAGGAACAACCGGTGCGGGCTGAGCATCTGCCGGATGATTTTTTTGTCGACCTGGAGATGGAGCCGGTTGAGACGGCGGCGCCGCTGGGGCTGGATTTGAATGATGTGGAGGCGTTGAACAGGGAGTTGAAGGCGGCTGGAGGGAATATCTCGCACCTGGCGCGACGGTTGGGGGTGAGTCGGAATACGCTGTACAAGCGGTTGCGGCAGGCTGAATGACCCACAGGGCATTTGTGTCGTGCGTTGAAAGTCGATCGTTCCCACGCTCTGCGTGGGAATGCAGCCCGGGACGCTCTGCGTCCCTACAGAGCCGAACGCGGAGCGTCCGTTGAGGCATTCCCACGCAGAGCGTGGGAACGATCATGGGAGGGGCTGTGGGCCTCAGTCAGCCAGACGCCACGTAGTCCCACCCTTGCCATCTTCCAGCACGACACCCATCGCCGTCAGCTGATCACGAATCCGGTCCGACTCGGCCCAGTCTTTCGCCGCCCGAGCTGCCAGGCGCGCCGCAATCAGTGCATCGACTTCAGCCGCATCGACCCGCCCTTCAGCACCGGCCTGCAGGAAGTCATCCGCCTCCAACTGCAACACACCGAGCACACTCGCCAGTTCTTTCAGACGTGCCGCCAGCCCCGCCGCTGCATCGAGATCGCTCTCACGCAGACGGTTGATCTCACGGACCATCTCGAACAGCACGGCGCAGGCTTCAGGGGTGCCGAAGTCGTCGTTCATCACCGTGGTGAAACGCTCGACAAACGCTTCGCCGCCCGCCGGCGCCACGCTCGGCAGGCCTTTCAGCGCATGGTAGAAACGCTCCAGTGCGCCCTTGGCGTCCTTGAGGTTGTCTTCCGAATAGTTGATCGCGCTGCGGTAGTGGCTCGATACCAGCAGGTAACGCACGACTTCCGGGTGGTACTTGTCGAGTACGTCGCGGATGGTGAAGAAGTTGTTCAGGGACTTGGACATCTTCTCGCCATTGATGCGAATCATGCCGCAATGCATCCACGCGTTGGCGTAGGTCTTGCCGGTGGCCGCTTCGCTCTGGGCGATTTCGTTTTCATGGTGCGGGAACTCCAGGTCGCTGCCGCCGCCATGAATATCGAAAGTCTCGCCGAGGCAGCAGGTCGACATCACCGAGCACTCGATGTGCCAGCCCGGACGTCCGGCGCCCCATGGCGATTCCCAGCTCGGCTCGCCCGGCTTGGCGGCTTTCCACAGGACGAAATCGAGCGGGTCTTGTTTCGACTCATCGACTTCGATGCGCGCGCCAATGCGCAAATCTTCGATCTTCTTGCGCGACAGCTTGCCGTAGCCCATGAATTTGGCAACGCGGTAGTACACGTCGCCATTGCCCGGCGCATAGGCGTAGCCCTTGTCGATCAGGGTCTGGATCATTGCGTGCATGCCGGCGATATGATCGGTGGCGCGCGGTTCCATGTCCGGCTTCTGGATGTTCAGGCGCGCTTCGTCTTCGTGCATCGCGGCGATCATGCGCTCGGTCAGCGCTTCGAACGACTCACCGTTCTCGCGGGCGCGATTGATGATCTTGTCGTCGATATCGGTGATGTTGCGCACGTAGGTCAGGTCGTAACCGCTGAAGCGCAGCCAGCGGGTCACCAGGTCGAACGCGACCATGCTGCGGCCGTGGCCGAGGTGGCAGTAGTCGTACACGGTCATCCCGCAGACGTACATGCGCACCTTGTTGCCATCCAGCGGCTTGAAGACTTCTTTGCTCTTGCTGAGCGTGTTGTAGATCGTTAGCACGTTAGTTCCTTGACTCACTCACTGGCCCCACGAATCACGCAGGGTCACGGTACGGTTGAATACCGGCTGACCGGGTTTCGAGTCCTTCAGGTCTGCGACGAAGTAGCCTTCGCGCTCGAACTGGAAACGGTCTTCCGGCTGGGCGTTGCCGAGCGATGGCTCAGCGCGACAACCGGTCAGCACTTGCAGCGAGTCAGGGTTGATGTTGTCGAGGAAGCTGGCGCTGTCTTCGGCCTTCTCCGGGTTCGGCGAACGGAACAGGCGATCGTACAGACGCACTTCGCACTCGACGCTGGCGGCGGCCGGCACCCAGTGGATCACGCCTTTGACCTTGCGCCCTTCCGGGTTCTTGCCGAGGGTGTCCGGGTCGTACGAGCAACGCAGTTCGACGATGTTGCCGTCGGCGTCCTTGATCGCTTCGTCGGCGCGGATCACGTAGCTGCCGCGCAGACGCACTTCACCGGCCGGTTCCAGGCGCTTGTAGCCCTTCGGCGGCTCTTCCATGAAGTCTTCACGGTCGATGTAGATTTCCCGGGCAAACGGCAGCGCGCGCACGCCCATGTCTTCTTTCGGGTGGCGTGGCAGTTCGAGGTTTTCGACTTGGCCTTCCGGGTAGTTGGTGATGACCACTTTCAGCGGACGCAGCACGCACATCGCGCGCGGGGCGCTGTGGTCGAGGTCGTCACGGATGCTGAATTCGAGCATGCCGAAATCGACCACGCCGTCGGAACGGTTGGTGCCGATCATTTCGCAGAAGTTGCGGATCGATTTCGGCGTGTAGCCACGGCGGCGGAAGCCCGACAGCGTGGACATCCGCGGATCGTCCCAGCCATTGACGTGCTTCTCGTCAACCAGTTGCTTGAGCTTGCGCTTGCTGGTGATCGTGTAGTTCAGGTTCAGACGGCTGAACTCGTACTGGCGCGGGTTCGCCGGCACCGGCAGGTTCTCCAGGAACCACTCGTACAGCGGGCGATGGCTTTCGAACTCGAGGGTGCAGATCGAATGGGTGATGCCTTCGATGGCGTCCGACTGCCCATGGGTGAAGTCGTAGTTCGGGTAGATGCACCACTTGTCGCCGGTCTGGTGGTGATGCGCGTGACGGATGCGATACATGATCGGGTCGCGCAGGTTCATGTTCGGCGAGGCCATGTCGATCTTCGCCCGCAGCACGCGCGCGCCGTCCGGGAATTCACCGGCCTTCATGCGCGCGAACAGGTCGAGGTTTTCCTCAACCGAACGGTCACGGAACGGGCTGTTCTTGCCCGGCTCGGTCAGGCTGCCACGGTATTCCTTGGCCTGCTCCGGAGTGAGGTCGTCAACGTAGGCCTTGCCGGCCTTGATCAGCTCGACCGCCCAGTCGTGCAACTGGTCGAAATACTGCGAGGCGTAGCGCACTTCACCGGACCATTCGAAGCCCAGCCATTTGACGTCGCTTTCGATCGCGTCGATGTATTCCTGATCTTCCTTGGCCGGGTTGGTGTCGTCGAAACGCAGGTGCGTGACGCCACCGAACTCCTGGGCCAGGCCGAAGTTGACGCAGATCGACTTGGCGTGGCCGATGTGCAGGTAGCCGTTGGGCTCCGGCGGGAAGCGAGTCACGATCTGGGTGTGCTTGCCCGAGTCCAGGTCTGCCTGGATGATCGGCCGCAGGAAGTTGACCGGCACGGCAGGGCCGGACTTGGCATTCGAGGTAGGGTCGACAGTGGGCTTGCTCATAGGATCCTTGACGTACAGGTGCGCGGCCGCAAAGAGGGGCCAGACAAAACAAAGCCGCTATCATAGCCGATGCTGTCAAGGGCCTGACAGAGCAGCTCTTATAAAGGCACGCATTTAATCGCCGGGAAATGAAAAACCGCCTCGAAATTCGCGCCTGTCACGCTAAACTGCGCACCTTGGCCGAAGCAGGCTGAACCGGTTGTGGGGCTCAATGTCCCAGAACCACGAATTCCCTATGAAGAGTAATGACCATGACTCAAGTCAAACTGACCACCAACCATGGCGACATCGTCATCGAACTGAACGCTGAAAAGGCGCCGATCACCGTTGCCAACTTCATCGAGTACGTCAACGCCGGTCACTACACCAACACCGTATTCCACCGCGTCATCGGCAACTTCATGATCCAGGGCGGCGGTTTCGAGCCAGGCATGAAAGAGAAGAAAGACAAGCGCGCAAGCATCCAGAACGAAGCGGACAACGGTCTCTCCAACGACAAATACACCGTCGCCATGGCCCGCACCATGGAGCCGCATTCGGCATCGGCGCAGTTCTTCATCAACGTCGCCGACAACACCTTCCTCAACCACAGCGGCAAGACCACTCAGGGCTGGGGCTACGCGGTATTCGGTAAAGTGACCGCCGGCACCGACGTTGTCGACAAGATCAAAGGCGTGTCGACCACTTCCAAGGCCGGCCACCAGGACGTACCAGCAGACGACGTGATCATCGAGAAAGCCGAGATCATCGCAGCGTGATATTGCTGATTTCAGACTTGCATCTGGAAGAGGAGCGCCCGGACATTACCCGGGCGTTTCTGGATTTGCTCGCCGGACGCGCCCGCTCGGCGAGTGCGTTGTACATCCTCGGCGACTTCTTCGAGGCATGGATCGGCGACGACGCCATGACGCCCTTTCAGCGTTCCATCTGCCAGGCCCTGCGCGATTTGAGCGACAGCGGCACGGCCATATTCCTGATGCACGGCAATCGCGATTTCATGCTTGGCAAGGCCTTCTGCAAACAGGCCGGCTGCACCTTGCTGAAGGATCCGAGTGTCGTGCAGTTCTACGGCGAACCGGTGCTGCTGATGCACGGCGACAGCCTGTGCACCCGCGACGTTGGCTACATGAAGCTGCGCCGCTACCTGCGCAACCCGATTACCCTGTTCATCCTCCGCCATCTGCCGCTGAGCAGCCGCCACAAACTGGCGCGCAAGCTACGCAGCGAAAGCCGTGCACAGACGCGGATGAAAGCCAATGACATTGTCGATGTCACCCCGGAAGAGATTCCGCGAGTGATGCAGGCATTCGGCGTGAAGACTCTGATCCACGGCCACACCCACCGCCCGGCAATTCACAAGTTGCAGCTTGGTGAGCAGGCGGCGAAGCGGATTGTGCTGGGGGATTGGGATCGTCAGGGTTGGGCGTTGCAGGTGGATGAGAGCGGGTATGCCTTGGCGCCGTTCGATTTCGCCCCGCCACCCGCCCTGCCTGCCCCGAGCGCCTAAGGATCACTGCTATCCCTGTGGGAGCGGGCTTGCCCGCGATGAGGCCATCACATTCAACATCTCTGTTGACTGAAAATCCGCCATCGCGGGCAAGCCCGCTCCCACAGGTTATGTGTTGCCTCAATGTCCGGACGCGGCAGGCCCTGCCTTGGCGGCAAACGGCGGCTTAGCCAGCCACACGATCAGAATCAACCCCATGAATCCCCAGCCCAGCAACGTGAAGTAATCCACGGTGGAGAGCATGTACGCCTGGCTCGTGAGGATCTGATCCATCTGCGCATACGCCGACTGGCTCGCCCCGCCCAATTGATTCAAGGTCTCGCGGGTAGCTGGCTCGAACGTGCTGATGCTCTCGCTCATATACGCATGATGCTGATCGGCCCGGCGAATCCAGATCCAGGTGGTCAGTGAGGCTGCGAAGCTGCCGCCCAGTGTCCGCAGGAAAGTCGCCAGGCCTGCGCCGTCAGCGATCTGGCTTGGCGGCAAGTCCGACATCAGAATGCTCAAGGTCGGCATGAAGAACAGCGCCACGCCGATGCCCATGAACAACTGCACCAGCGCAATGTGCTGGAAGTCGACTTCGTTGGTGAACTCGGCACGCATGAAGCAGCTCAGGCCGATCGCCAGAAACGCAATGCCGGCGAGCAGACGCAGGTCGAACTTGTGCGCGTATTTGCCGACAAACGGCGACAGCAGCACCGGCAGAATCCCGATCGGAGCCACCGCCAGACCTGCCCAAGTCGCGGTGTAGCCCATTTGCGTCTGCAACCACTGCGGCAGGATCAGGTTGATGCCGAAGAAGCCTGCGTAACCCAAGACCAGCACCAGCGTGCCGATGCGGAAGTTGCGATAGGCGAACAGGCGCAGGTTGACCACTGGATGGCGGTCGGTCATTTCCCAGATCACGAACACCGCCAGGGCGACCACGGAAATCGCCGCGCCGACGATGATGAAATTCGACTCGAACCAGTCCAGGTCATTGCCCTTGTCGAGGATCACCTGCAACGCGCCGACGCCAATGATCAGTGTGATCAGGCCGACGTAATCCATCGGCTGGCGACTGGTCACCACCGGCCGTTTCGCCAGTTGCGAACGCACCACCATCACCGCAAAGATGCCGATCGGCACGTTGATAAAGAAGATCCACGGCCAGCTGTAACTATCGGTGATCCAGCCGCCGAGAATGGGACCTGCAATGGGCGCAACCACCGTGACCATCGCCAACAGCGCCAGGGCCATCCCGCGTTTCGCCGGCGGATACACCGCGATCAACAGCGTCTGCGTCATTGGGTACAGCGGCCCGGCGACCAGGCCTTGCAGCACGCGAAAGCCGATCAGCTCGGGCATTGAGGTCGAGATACCGCAAAGAAACGACGCCAGCACAAACAGCATCGTCGCCCACAGAAACAGCTTCACCTCGCCGAAGCGGCGGCTTAGCCAACCGGTCAGTGGCAGCGCAATCGCGTTGCTCACGGCGAACGAAGTAATAACCCAGGTGCCCTGCTCCGAACTCACCCCGAGGTTGCCGGAAATCGTCGGCAGCGCCACGTTGGCGATGGTCGTGTCGAGCACTTGCATGAACGTCGCCAGCGACAGGCCGATGGTGCTGAGCAACAGGCTGGGCGGCGTGAAAGAAGCGTTATTGCTCATTGTGAATCCTATGAAACCTGATGGTCGCTGCGGCCTGATGAACACAGCCGGCCCTGTGGGAACAGGCCCTTGTGGCGAGGGGATTTATCCCCGCTGGGTCGCGAAGCGGCCCCTCTTTTGGCTCAGGAAAAGCGGGCCTGCTGCGCAGTCCAGCGGGGATAAATCCCCTCGCCACAGATAACCCCTCACCACAGAGCCCGCTTCTGATCCGGTGTGCTCTCAGCGCTGTGCGGTCTTGCCTGCTGCTGCGCTGTTGTCGTGAATCAACTGGGCAATCATCGCGTCCGCCTCGGCCAGTTGGCGGTCATACACATTGGTGCTGAACGAGGCTTTTTGCGGCGGTTGCTGGGCCAGCACCGGGCCGCTCTGGTCGTGCAGATTGACCTCGACATTGGTCGACAGACCGACACGCAGCGGGTGCTTGGCCAGCTCTTCGGCATTGATGTGGATACGCACTGGCACGCGCTGGACGATCTTGATCCAGTTACCGGTGGCGTTCTGTGCCGGCAGCAAGGCAAATGCGCTGCCGGTACCGGCGCCGAGGCTGTCGACGGTGCCGCTGTATTTCACGTCGCTGCCGTAAATGTCGGCCTCGATATCCACTGGCTGACCGATGCGCATGTCACGCAGTTGGGTTTCCTTGAAGTTGGCGTCGATCCACAGCTGATCCAGCGGAATCACCGCCATCAGCGCGGTGCCCGGCTGCACACGCTGACCGAGTTGCACGGTGCGCTTGGCGACGTAACCGGTGACCGGCGCGATCAAGGTGCTGCGGGCATTGGTCAGGTAGGCCTGACGCAGATCGGCAGCGGCCGACATTACGTCTGGATGCGACGAGACCACGGTGTCGTCGACCAGTGCGCTGGTGGTTTTCAGTTGCTGTTTGGCGTTGGCCAGAGCGTTCTGCGCCGAGGTCAGGTCGTCGCGGGCGTGGGACAGCTCTTCCTGGGAAATCGCCCCGCCCTGGGCGAGATTTTTCCGCCGGTTGTAGTTGTCCTGGGCCTTCTGCACTTCGGCCTGCTGCGCATTGACCTGAGCTTTCATGCCGTCGACGTTGCTATACAGGCCGCGCACCTGACGCACGGTGCGGGCCAGTTTCGCCTTGGCACTTTGCAGGCCGACTTCGGCATCGTTGGGGTCGAAGTTGACCAGCACCTGGCCTTCCTGGACCAGATCCCCGTCGTCGGCGCCGATGCTGACCACGGTGCCGGTGACCAGCGGCGTGATCTCCACGACGTTGCCATTGACGTAGGCATCGTCGGTGCTTTCGTTAAAGCGCCCGATGAACTCGTGATAGGCCCAGACGCCGGCAATGGCGAGCAGGACGACCACGGCGAGGGCCAGCAGCATCACCTTGCGTTTGCGCGGGTTGCCGGTGTCCGGGGTGTTGTCTTGAGCTTGGGTGTTTTCGGCAGTGGCCATGACAAATACCTTGAATTAATGGTGCGACGAGGCTGGGCTGGCGTTGGCTGCGTTCAGGTTTTCACCCTGAAAGCCGCCGCCCAGCGCTTGCATCAGTTGAATCGACAGGTCGATCTGCTCGGCATTGAGGGTCGCCAGCTGACGCTGGGCCTGGAGCAATTGCTGCTCGATGCTGAGCACGTCCAGGTAGTTGCCGATGCCGGAACCGTAACGCTGGACGACGGTGTTGTAAGAGTCCTGAGCAATGTCGGTGGCGTGTTGCTGCGCGCCGATCTGCCGGCCGATATCGCGCAGCTGATTGATGGTATCGCCGACATCGCCGAGGGCTTTCACCAGACTTTTGTTGTACTGCGCCACCGCCAGATCGTAATCGGCGTCGCGCGCATCAAGGTTGGCGCGCAAGCGTCCGCCATCGAAAATCGGCAGCGATACGGTCGGCGCGATGTTGAAGAAGCGGCTGGCCGAACCGAACATCGCATCACCCAGCAACGACTCGGCGCCGGCCGAGGCCGACAGATTGAGGTTGGGATAGAAACGGGTTTTCGCCGCATCGATGTCTTTGCTCGCCGCTTCGACACGCCAGCGTGCCGCGACCAGATCCGGGCGGCGTCCGAGCAGTTCCGCCGGCAACACCGACGGCACCGCCACGGCGCTGGCTTGCAGGACTTTCGGTCGAGCGATTTCGTTGCCACGATCCGGGCCTTTGCCGAGCAATACCGCCAAGGCGATTTTCGCGCTGTTCAAGCGTTTTTCCGCGTCGATCAGGCTGGCCTGAGAACTGGCTTCCAGACTCTGGGTTTGCTGGAACTGGTACTGGCTGTCGATCCCCGAACTCAAGCGGCGCTGACTGAGGTCGAGCATTTGCCGGGTGCGCTTGAGGTCTTCGCTGGCGAGGTCGTAAACGATGTGCGCCTGACCGAGATCGCTATACGCACGGGCGACGTCAGCGGCGAGGGTCAGTTGCGCGGCCTGACGGTCGACTTCAGCAGCGCGAGCCTCGCCGAGTGCGGCTTCCCAGGCATCGCGCTGGCCGCCCCACAAATCGAAGTTGTAATTGAAACCGGCGCTGACATTGCGCACCGTCGCATAGGCGCCGCCCTGCCCCAGCGGATCCTGATCACGAGCCAGCCGCGAACGGCTGATGCCGGCGCTGGCGTCGAGGGTCGGATAGCGCTCGGCATCGGCGGCATAGGCGGCGGCACTGGCCTGATGGGCGCGGGCTGCGGCGATCTGCATGTCCGGGCTGTCGTGCAGGGCTTCACGGATCAGGCCGTCGAGCTGCGGATCGCCGAGGCTGCTCCACCAATCGCTTTTCGGCCACGCCGCCGGCGACAGGGTGACGCCGTCCAGAGACTGCGCTGTCTTCAGGCTCTTCGCGTCGAGGCGTTGGCCTTGAGTGTCGAGGCCGCTGTAGTTGGCGCAACCGGCGAGGATCATCGCCGACAACAGCAGCGTCAGACTGCTGCGCAAAATGTTAGCGCTCATTGTGATCACCTAGACGCTGGATGGTGATCGGGTCACCGGCGGCCAGCAGGATTTTCTTCAGGATATATTCCAGGGTTTTCAGCTCTTCGCGGGAGATCGCGCCGGCCAGTTCATTCATCGCATCGGCACCGATGTGCGGCAGACGATCAGCCAGTTGCTGGCCCTGCTCGGTCAGTTTCAACTGCACCTGACGGCGGTCGCCTTCGCTGCGCTGACGAAGCAGAAAAGCCTTCTGCTCGAGGCGATCGAGCATGCGCGTCATCGACCCGCTGTCCAGCGACAGATGCCGGCACAGCTCGGCCGGGGTGTCGACGCCGAACTGGGCCATAATGATCAACACCTTGAACTGCGCGGCGGTGATGCCGTGCGGTTCCATGTGGGTATCGATGATCCGATCCTTGAGCAACGCGGCACGACCGAGCAACAGGCCGAGGTGGCAATGTTTGAATTCTTCCGGGGTGAAATGCTTCATGGGTCGACCTGATAACTGCCTAGGCAGTGAATGTATGTCGAGATGTTACTGCTTAGGCAGCGAATGTCAACGCAATAGTTAGGGGGCTTGGTAATTAGTCGCTGACCGGTCACGCTGAATCGTTCCCACGCTCCGCGTGGGAATGCAGCCGGGGACGCTCTGCGTCCATTTTTTTGAGAGCGGGGACGCAGAGCGTCCCTTGAGGCATTCCCACGCAGAGCGTGGGAACGATCATTGAAGGGAGCGAGAGCTAGAAATCCCGCTTGTAGAAGATATCCAGCGAGCTCGCCACGCCGCTCGCCGCTTCGACGTAGACCTTCTTGCTCAGCTTGTAGCGCAGGGCGATGGTGCTGGCCGGTTCGAATACACCCACTCCATAGCGCAGGCTGAGTTTTTCCGAGATGTTGCCGCTGGCGACGACGCTGGTGTCGTTGCCGCTGCCTTGGGTGTCGAGTTGGAAGTCCTGAATACCCAGATCCTTGGCCAGGCCGCTGGTGATCCCGGCGCTGCCCATCAGACCCAGACCCAATGCCGCTTGCGCGAGCATATTGTTATCTTCGCCGCTGGTGCTCAGCGGACGGCCCAGCACCAGGTACGACAGCGCCTGTTCCTGACTCATCGCCGGTTCGGAGAAGATCTGCGTGGTCGGTTGTTCGGCGCTGCCGCTCAGGCGAATACCGGCGATGACGTCGTCGGTCTGGCGGATCGCTTCGATGTCCAGATACGGCTGGTCGATGGGACCGGCGAACAACAGACGCGCGCGACGCACCGTCAGGCGCTGGCCATAGGCGCGATAGCGGCCGTCGTTGAGCCAGAGTTCGCCACGGGTGTCCATGTTGTCGCCGATGTGCACCTGACCTTGCAGATTGGCGGTCAGGCCGAAACCGGCGAAGCTCAGCTTGTCCTGGCCGACGATCACGTCGATGTCCATTTTCATCGCGATCGGTGGTTTGCCCTCTTCCGTCTGCGCACCAACGATGATCGTGTCGTCGGAGACTTTCACGGTTGATGGCGGCAGCTCGCGCACGGTGATTTCGCCTTTCGGCACCAGCACCTTGCCGGCAACTTTCAGCTCATCGCCGGCCATGGAAATCTTCAGGTCCGGGGCCATTTCCAGTTTGGCGTAGGGTTCGACGCTGACCGGCAATTGCGAGCCCTTGAGCGCCAGATCGACCACCAGTGCCTGACCCCAGGCGACGTTGCCGTTGAGGCTGCCCTTGCCAGTCTTGCCGCTGTTCCAGCCGCCGTCCAGTCGCACCGATTCGCCGGCGATCGCTGCAGTCAGTTGCAGATTCTGCAGCTCCATCGGCAGTTCGGCGCCGGACACTTCGCCATCGCTGAGCTGCACAGTGCCGTTGACCAGCGGCGCGAGCAGGCCACCGGAAATAGTGCCGCTGCCGTTGAGCCGGCCGGTGAGTTTTTCCACCATCGGCACGAATGGCCGCGCCACCGACAGATCGAGGCCAGAGAGGCGGAACGAGCCGCTCAGCGGTTTGTTTTTCGGCAGCGGATTGAGCTGCGCCTGGACCAGCAATTCGCCGAGTTTGCCGCCGACAAAATTGAGCTCGGTGTCGACGCGCTTGGGCGTGAGCTTGCTGCTGAGTTTGAGGGTCTGGTAGGGGAAATCCAGCCACTGATCCTTGTCGCGCACGCGCAGGGTGCCGCCGCTGGCATCGACACTGACCACGCCGTTCGGGCCGCTCGCCGGCAAGTCCAGTTGCAGATCGGCGTTGAGTCGGCCCTGCCAGGCGAAGTCCTTGGGCAGCCACTGCGCAAGGCTTTCGATCGGGAATTGCTTGAGGTGATAACGCAGCTTCGGCTCGGGCATCAGGCGCTGGTCTTCGCCACACAGGCTGGCATTGCCGGACAGCCAGCAATGCGCGCCGAAATTGATCTGACCGTCCGCCAGGCGTTCCAGTCTGGCCGGGCTTTGCAGCTTCCAGTCCTGGCCACCGGCCTGAATGTCGCCACTGGCCAAGCGTCCGCGCCAGTTGCCCTTGTCCAGATTGCCGTCCAGCCCCAGCGCCAGTTTCAGCTTCGGTCCGATCAGGTCGAGGTTGAGTTTCTGGCTTTTGATATCGCCCTGAGCACTGGCGGTCAGGGTGCCCAACGAGGTATCGCCAGTCTGAATGCCGCTGCCTTTGAGATTGATCTTCGCCCGCTGCGCACTGTCGAGCGTGGCGTCGAGGTTGAGGCTTTGCAGGCGATTGTCCTGGAAGGCCAGTTGCGAACCTTGCAGATCGAGCTTGCCTTGCGGCGCCTTCAGCGTACCGGCGACGTTGACCTGACCGTTGACCTGCCCGCGCAATTGCGGCCACAACTGCGCGAGACGCGGCAGCTTGATGTCGATCTGTCCGCCGAGTTTGTCCTGCAGGCTGCCCTTGCCATTGATGCTGTTGTCGCCGAGGCGGATCTGCAGGGCATTGAGGTTCCAGCGTTCGCCCGCGCCGTCAGCCTTGGCTTGCAGAATCGCCGGTTGGCCGCGCAATTTGCCTTTGAGGTCGAGGTCGGCGCTGAGGCTGAGCTGATCATTCTTCATCTCGCCTTTGCTCTGCAACGGCCCGGCCAGCGTGCCCGGCAGTTCGGCGACCCAGTACGCCGGGTTGAGCGCCGACAGATCCAGCGCGGTATCCCAGGCGATGCCGTCGGCGAATCGTACATTGACGTGCCCTTCGGCCTTGCCCTGGCCGGCCTGCATGACCAGTTGCGGCAAGGCGATCTGTTCGAGGCTGCCGCTGAACGGACTGCTCAGGGTGAACGCCCCCGCCGGGCCATCCAGCGCAGCATCGAAATTACCGAGGTACTGGCCGTCGGTGTAGGACACTTCGCCGGTGAAGGTACGCAACATCACTTGCGGCTCGTCGATTTCCGGATAAAGCCGATGCCACGGGAAGTCTTGCCAGTTGATATTGGCCTGAGCGCTGAGGCCCTTGCTCCAGTCGACGTTGCCGGTGAGCTTGAGGCTTTGCTTGTCGTTGGCATTGAGGTCGAGGCCGGCGATCTGCGCGCCATTGGCGTCAACCTTGCCCTTGAGCAGCAGCGCCACTGGCGATTTTTCGGCGGGCAGCGTGGCATTGCCGAGCAGTTGATAACCGTTTTTCAGGTCGCCTTCGCCCGTGAGCACAAGCTGATTGAATTGCAGGGTGTCCGGCAGATCGGCGCTCGGCTTGAACGCGTCGCTGGTGATGCGCACCTTGGCCGGCAGGTTTTCCGCCAGCGCTTGCAGTTCACCGTTCAACTGGCCGTCGAGGTAGCCACGGCTGTCGGCGTGCAGGTTGAGGGTTTTCAGCAGGTCGCCGTCGACTTTCAGCGCCAGCGTCCACGGCTCGCTGCCGGGAGAAGGCAAAGTCAAATCGCCCTGAATCGTCAGCGGCCAGTTGCCGCTCGGTTGCAGCAGGCCGGACAGGTTCAGGCTGAGCTCGTCGCGCTGCAATTTCACGCTGTCGATCTGCAGGCCCTGAGCGGTCCAGTGCGCCGCCAGTTGCAAGCCCTTGAGCTGTTCGCTGCCGTTGAACAACAGGCTGCCGACTTCGACATCGCCCAGTTCAATGGCCAACGGCAATTGCAGGTCCGGCAGTGTGATCGGGCCGCTCTCGGTGGTTTCTTCGCTCGGCGGGAATTGCAGGATTACCTGATCGGCCTTGAGCTGATCGATGCACAAGGTCATGCGCGTCAGGCACAGTGGCGACCAGGCGAAGATCGCCTTGTTCAGCTCGACTCGGCTGGTGTCCTGCTGCCACACCAGGTGATCGGCGCTCCATTGCCCAGCGAGGCGACCGTGGAAATTCTCCACGCTCAGGCCCGGCACCAGGCCCAGCGCCCAACGACTGCCGGCCTGCGTGCCAAGCAGTGCGGCCAAGCTCAAGACGATCAACAAGACCAGCGCCAACAAAGTCAGCGCTGTTATTTTCAAACCACGCTTCACAGCTCAGGCCCCATGGAAAAGTGCAGCCGGATGCCGCCGTCGTCGTCCAGCGCATGGGCCAGGTCAAGGCGGATCGGCCCGACCGGCGAGACCCAGCGCACACCCACACCGACCCCGGTCTTGAGGTCGGGCAGTTCGAGTTTGTTGAAAGAGTTGCCTTGGTCGACGAAGGTCGCGACCCGCCATTTCTCGGCGATCGAATATTGATACTCGACGCTGCCGGCCACCATGTAGCGACCGCCAATCCGTTTGCCATCGGAATTTTTCGGCGACAGGCTCTGATAGTCGTAACCGCGCACGCTCTGATCGCCACCGGCAAAAAAGCGCAGCGATGGCGGAATAGAGTTGTAGCCGTTGGTGGCGCTGCCGCCGACCTGCACGCGGCCGAGCAAGCGGTGCTTGTCGAACACCGTGGTCAGGCCTTTGACCAGCGCGGTGCCATATAAAAGGTTGTTGTCCGAACCGAGGCCTTCCTTGGCGACTTTGCTTTCGAAGCTCAGGCGATAGCCGTTGCGCGGGTCGATACGGTTGTCGCTTTTGAGGTACGAATAACTGATGCCGGGCATCAGCAACGTGCTCAGGCCGGAGTCGTCGCCGAGTTCGTATTCTTCACGTTGCCATTTCAGCGAGATCACCCGCTGCCAGCCGCTGGGCAACTTGCTGTGCCATTCCGGGCCGAAGGTCAGCAGCTTGCTGAGGGTGTCGGAGCCTTCGATGTCTTCGAACTGATAGCCGCCGGCCCAGCGCAGTTTGTCGGTCAGTGGTGGGTCGAGCGGGATGTCGTAGAACAGCCCGACGTTCTGCCGGGGCGCCGAGAGTTCGGCCTCCCAGCCATAGCTGTCGCCCTGCGGGTTGACCCAGTGGCGCGTCCAGTTGGCCTTGATCCGTGGCCCGACGTCGGTCGAATAACCGAGGCCCAGACCCATGGTGCGCGGCTTGCGCGTGTCGAGTTTGACGGCGACCGGAATCACATCGTTCTGCGCTGCCGTCGGTGCTGCATCGACGCGCACGCCTTCGAAATAGCCGCTCGATTGCAGGTCGCGATTGAGTTCGGCGATCAGTTCCGAGTCGTATGGCTCGCCTGCCTTGAACGGCACCATGCGTTGCAGCAGGTCTTCGTCGAACGGCGTGTCGCCCTCGAAGCTGACTTTGCCCAGCGCATAACGCGGGCCGCTGTCGTAGATCAATTCGATGTCGGCCACGCCCGCGCGGGGATCGACCATGAGTTTCTGGCTGGTGAAATGACCGCTGAAGTAACCGAAGCGCGAGGCCTGGTTCTGGATCACCCGTTTGGCGTCTTCGTAACGGCCATGGTTGAGCACGGCGCCGGACTTGAGCAGGTCGCTTTTCGGTACGCGAAAGGATTTCAGCGAGGCCGCCGGGCCGTCGACACGCACGGTGACGTTGCGCAGGCGAATCGGTTCGCCGGGATCGATGTTCAGCACCAGACGCGGTTTTTCCCCGCCCTTGACGTCACTGTCGATCTGCGGCTGATAGTAGCCCAGCGCCTGCGCCGCTTTGCGCGCCTGCTCTTCGGCACCGCGACTGAAACGCAGCAAGGCTTCTTCGTCGCGATCGCCGAGGCTGCCGATATAGCCTTCTATATTGGCCTTGAGTTCATCGTTGGACGGCTTGATCCGTACATCCAATTCACTTTGCGCCAGCGCCGCGCAGCTGGATAACAGCATCAGCACGCCGCTGGTAAATCTTCGTGGAAACTTCATAGGCGCGGATGCTATCACGGGCTCGGGAGCCTGATAGAACAGGTAATTTGTGAAGAAGTTCGATCGTTATCCCGTCGCTGTTTGTAACACCTGCGGATTGGCGTGGAAAAATACGTGTTCACGCACCGGCCCGACGGCAACCTCGCCGATCTCCTGATAACCCTGCCTTTTATAGAATTCCAGGTAGCGCGGGTTGCCGGTGTCGAGCACCACCCCTTGCGAGGTTTCATCGACCGCGCACCAGTTGTGCACGGCGGTGAGCAACTGTTCGCCGTAGTGCTTGCCCTGAAACTGCGGGTGAACGCCGAGCAGCGGCAGCATGTGCACCGAGTCACCCGGCACGCACGCGGCGACGGCATCGTGGTATTCCAGATAACGCCGGGTGCAGCGAAAACCGGTGCTGAGCACCATGCGCAAGCGCCACGCCCAACTTTCGGTAACGCCCAGGCGCCGTTGCGGCGGTGCGATCAGGGCAATGCCGATCAGGCGGTCGTTGACCAGCAGGCCGATCGCCGGCAGGTCCTGCAGAAAATGCTGTTTGACCAGCTCGCGCACCGTGGCGCGCACGCGCTGTTCGTAGCCGGGACGCTCGGCTTCGAACAGGTAGCCGAAGGTCGGCTCGTGGCGATAGGCCTGATACAGCAACGAGCGGGCTTCGCGTGAATAGCCGCGGTCGAGCATGTGGATGTCGGCAACGGCGGACTGGGTTTCAGGCATTGCAGTGATTCTCCCCGGAGGCGCGCTCGGAGGCTGGCGCGCTTGTTGGTACGAACCTTGGGCGGATGTGGTGGTTCCCCTGTCAGGTTAGACCAGCCTCGGATCTTCATCGACTGGGGCGGGCCTCATCGCTGGCAAGCCAGCTCCCACAGTGTCCGCGTCGTTCACAACATTTACATACACCACAGAAACCTGTGGGAGCTGGCTTGCCAGCGATGGGGCCGGGACAAGCGCTACAAATCCCACAGGTGAAATTGATTTCTCCCACACTGGCCCATCTTCCCCATGTCAGCTAGCATCGCCCTTTTGCCAGGACTGCCGACCATGAAGATTGTTTCCTTCAACATCAACGGACTGCGTGCCCGTCCGCATCAGCTGGCAGCGCTGATCGAAAAACATCAGCCCGACGTGATCGGCCTGCAGGAAACCAAGGTCCACGACGACCAGTTCCCCCACGAAGACATCCGCGCCCTCGGCTACCACGTGCACTTCCATGGCCAGAAGGGCCATTACGGTGTCGCCCTGCTCTCGCGCAACGAACCGATCGCCATCCATAAAGGCTTTGCCACTGACGAAGAAGACGCGCAACGGCGCTTTATCTGGGGCACTTTTGCCGATGCCAACGGCGTGCCGGTGACGATCATGAACGGCTATTTCCCACAAGGTGAAAGCCGCGACCACCCAACCAAATTCCCCGCCAAGGAGCGTTTCTACAGCGATCTGCAAGCGCTGCTGGAAAGCCAGTTCCACAATGAACAGCCACTGGTGGTGATGGGTGATGTGAACATTTCCCCGGAAGACTGCGACATCGGCATCGGCCCGGACAACATGAAGCGCTGGCTGAAAACCGGCAAATGCAGCTTCCTGCCGGAGGAGCGCGAGTGGATGGCGCGCCTGAAGAACTGGGGCCTGACCGACAGCTATCGTCACCTCAACCCCGAGGTGAGCGACATGTTCAGCTGGTTCGACTATCGCAGCCGTGGTTTCGAAGATGAACCGAAGCGTGGCCTGCGCATCGATGTGATTCTGGCGTCCCATGGCCTGCTGCCACGGGTCAAGGATGCCGGCGTGGACTACGAACTGCGCGGCATGGAAAAACCGTCGGACCATGCGCCGATCTGGCTTGAATTGAGCTAAAAGCAAAAGATCGCAGCCTTCGGCAGCTCCTACATTTGGAATGCATTTTCCCTGTAGGAGCTGCCGAAGGCTGCGATCTTTTGATCTGTCATATTTCGGTCACGCGCCTGACTTAATCTCCCCGGCAATCCCCTTGGCTTGATTCGGTGCCGGAATGACCCTGCGTGTTCTCTGCGTTTTCCTGTTGAGTGGCTGGCTGTCGGTGTCCGCCGCCGCCCTGCCGATCCCCGAAAACGGCCCGGCATTACGCATTCAAGGCTCCAACACCATCGGCGCCGAACTTGGCCCGGCGCTGGTCGAAGGCCTGTTGCAGGAACAAGGCCTGCTGAAAATCCACCGTGAAACCCCGGACACTGCCAACGAACAACGCATCGTCGGCCAGACCGCACAAGGGCAACGCGTGGTCATCGAAGTCGCCGCCCACGGTTCCAGCACTGGCTTCACTGCATTGAAAAACGCCAGCGCCGATCTGGCCGCCTCTTCCCGTGAGATCAAGGACAGCGAACTGCTTGCCCTGCAAACCCTCGGCGATCTGAAAAGTCCGGCGGCCGAGCAAGTCATTGCCATCGACGGCCTGGCGATCATCCTCAACCCGGCCAATCCGTTACAGCATCTGGACACCGAGCAATTGGCGCGGATTTTTGCCGGCGAAGTGAAAACCTGGGAAGAGCTCGGTAGCCGTGGCGGCGCCATCCATTTATATGCGCGGGATGATCAGTCCGGGACGTACGACACCTTCAAGGAACTGGTCCTGAGCCGGCGTGGGAAAAGTCTGAGCAGCGCGGCGAAACGTTTCGAATCCAGCGAGCAATTGTCTGATGCGGTCAGCAACGATCCGCAAGGTATCGGCTTCATCGGCTTGCCTTACGTGCGTCAGGCCAAAGCCGTGGCGATTGCCGACGGCGCCTCGCAAGCGATGTTGCCGCTGAACAGTCTGATCGCCACGGAAGATTATCCGCTGTCGCGGCGCTTGTTCTTTTATCTACCGCCGGACAGCCGCAATCCGTGGGCGCAGGCGTTGGCAACGTTCGCGCAAAGTCCCCAGGGACAGGCGATCGTCGCGACTAGCGGTTTTGTCAGCCAGACCGTGCAAGCCATGAGCGTGGCGCCGAACGCGCTGATGCCCGAGGGTTACCAATCCCTCAGCCGACATGCTCAGCGTCTGACAGTGAATTTTCGTTTTGCCGAGGGCAGCGCCAGTCTGGACAACAAGGCGCGGCAGGATCTGGCGCGGGTGCTCGACTATATAAAGCGCAATGGCAAGACCGAGCGGGCGGTGACGCTGGTGGGGTTTGGTGATTTGAAGGATGACCCGGCGCGGGCCGATCTGCTGTCGAAGCTGCGAGCGATGGCGGTGCGGCGCGAGCTGGTCAAAAACGGTGTGGTCATGCGCGAAGTACGCGGCTTTGGTGCGCTGATGCCGGTGGCGACCAACAGCGCGGACGAAGGGCGGATCAAGAATCGGCGGGTTGAGGTTTGGGTGTATTGATCCTGACGCCTGATCGTTCCCACGCGCAGCAAAGGAACGCATCCCGTGACGCTCCGCGTCACAGTGGACGCAGAGCGTCCGTGGCGGCATTCCCACGCAGAGCGTGGGAACGATCAGACTGGGGGGAATGTGAATGAGGCGACGCGGTGTTACTGGCCGCTGCGCATCATCTCCTTCGGCACATACTTGCCGATCTCGAACTTGCCAATCGCCGCGCGGTGCACTTCGTCCGGGCCGTCGGCCAGACGCAGGGTTCGTTGCATCGCATACATGTAGGCCAGCGGGAAATCGTTCGACACCCCTGCCCCGCCGTGCATCTGAATCGCCCGGTCGATCACCCGCAAGGCCACGTTCGGCGCGACGACTTTGATCTGCGCAATCTCGCTTTTCGCCACTTTGTTGCCGACGGTGTCCATCATGTACGCCGCTTTCAACGTCAGCAGACGCGCCATGTCGATCTCCATCCGCGAGTCGGCGATCTTGTCGATGTTGCCGCCCAGACGCGCCAGCGGTTTGCCGAATGCGGTGCGGCTCACCGAGCGTTTGCACATCAGTTCCAGCGCACGTTCGGCCATGCCGATCGAACGCATGCAGTGGTGAATCCGCCCTGGGCCAAGGCGACCCTGGGCGATTTCGAAGCCGCGTCCTTCACCGAGCAGGACGTTTTCGTACGGCACCCGCACGTTATCGAACAGCACTTCGGCGTGACCGTGCGGTGCGTCGTCGTAACCGAACACCGGCAGCGGCCGGACGATTTTCACACCGGGGGTGTCGACCGGCACGAGGATCATCGAGTGCTGGGCGTGACGCGGCGCGTCGGGGTTGCTCAGGCCCATGAAGATCAGAATCTTGCAGCGCGGATCGCAAGCGCCGGAAGTCCACCATTTCTTGCCGTTGATTACCCACTGATCGCCATCACGCACGGCACGGGCGGCCATGTTGGTCGCGTCGGAAGACGCCACGTCAGGCTCGGTCATGGCGAACGCCGAACGGATCTCGCCGCGCAGCAGCGGCTCGAGCCAGCGCTGTTTCTGTTCTTCATTGGCGTAGCGCACCAACACTTCCATGTTGCCGGTGTCCGGCGCCGAGCAGTTGAACGGCTCGGGCCCCAGCAGGGAACGGCCCATGATTTCCGCCAATGGCGCATATTCGAGGTTGCTCAGGCCGGCGCCCAGCTCGGACTCAGGCAGAAACAAATTCCACAGCCCTTCAGCCTTGGCCTTGGCCTTGAGCTCTTCCATGATCGCGGTCGGCTGCCAGCGATCGCCCTCGGCGACCTGGCGTTCGAACACCGCTTCGGCCGGGTAAACGTAAGTGTCCATGAACGCAGTCACGCGCTCACGCAGTTCCTGAACCTTGGGCGAATAAGCGAAATCCATGGGTAGTTACCTTCTCGGGCAGAGGTTGTTCAAGTCATGCAATCGATGCTAGAACAGCGCTGATCATTTACCTAGCCTATTCTCGGCGTGTATAAACATTCATCACCAATATATGATCCGCTGATCGTCAGCCCCAAAACACTTGCACTTAATAACAAGAGAAGCCGCGTTATGAATCTGAGCAAGGTCGACCTGAACCTTTTCATCGTCTTCGACGCGATCTACACCGAAGCCAACCTGACCCGCGCCGGGCAGATTGTCGGAATCACCCAGCCGGCGGTGTCCAACGCGCTGGCGCGGTTGCGCGAAACCTTCAACGACCCGCTCTTCGTGCGTACCGCTCAGGGCATGGTGCCCACGCCGATGGCGCAGAACATCATCGGCCCGGTGCGCAACGCCCTGTCGCTGCTGCGCGTGTCGGTGCAGGAAAGTCGCATCTTCAACCCGGCGCAGGCGGTCAAGACCTACCGCATCAGCATGACCGACCTGACGGAAGCAATCATTCTGCCGCCACTGTTCCAGCGCCTGCGCCGCCTCGCGCCAACGGTGATCATCGAAAGCTTTCTGTCGAAACGCCGGGAAACCACCAAGGAACTCGCGGCCGGGCGTCTGGATTTCGCCGTGGATGCTCCGCTCAATACCGACCCGCAGGTGCGCCACGTCAAGCTGATGGACGACCGTTACGTCTGCGCCATGCGCAAGGGCCATCCAATGGCGGGCAAGGAAAAACTCAGCCTCGATGACTACCTGTCGCTGACCCACATCCATATTTCCAGCCGCCGCAGCGGTCTGGGTTATGTCGATCTGGCGCTGGGCAAAATGGGCATCCAGCGCAAGATCGCCCTGCGCTCGCAGCACTATCTGATGGCTTCGCAAGTGATGCAGCAGACCGACATGGTCATGACCGTGCCGGAACGCTTCGCCCGCCGCCATGATTTGCAGTCGTTCAATTTGCCGGTGAATGATGTGCCGTCGGTGGAAACGCATTTGTACTGGCACGAAAGCACCGACCAGGACCCGGCCAACCGCTGGATGCGCGAGCAGATGATCGAGTTGTGCCAGCAGGTGACGGCGCAGGAGAAGAAGCTGGAGAAGCAGGCGGTCTGAGGAAAATCAAAAGATCGCAGCCTTCGGCGGCTCCTACATTTGGAATGCATTCCCCCTGTAGGAGCCGCCGAAGGCTGCGATCTTTTTCTTGCTTGACGTAAACGTAAACCACCGATTAGCTTAGCGCCATGCCCCTTTTCCGAGCGCTTTCATGAGCAGTCAGACCTACAGCATTTCCGACCTCGCCCGCGAGCTGGACATCACCACCCGGGCGATCCGCTTTTATGAAGAGCAAGGCCTGCTCAGCCCCGAGCGTCGTGGCCAGGAACGGATCTATTCGCCACGCGACAAGGTCACCCTGAAGCTGATCCTGCGTGGCAAGCGCATCGGTTTTTCCCTGGCCGAATGCCGCGAGCTGATCGAGCTCTATGACCCTAGCGGCGGTAACACCAAACAGCTCAACAGCATGCTGGCGAAAATCAGCGAACGTCGCGAACAGCTCGAACAGCAGTTGCTGGATATCGAACAGATGAAGCTCGAGCTGGACACAGCCGAAGAGCGCTGTGTGCAGGCGCTGGAGCAGACGCTCAAGAGCCAGCAGATAGCCCAGTAGTCTGGCACTACACCTTTCCCTGTGGGAGCGGGCTTGCCCGCGATGGCGTCGGGTCAGTCAACATCATTGCAGGATGTTCCGGCCTCATCGCGGGCAAGCCCGCTCCCACAGGGATCACCACGAATCCACGAAGCAGGTCCCGCCCATGTCCCTCCCCTCCCAAGTACGCCTGATCGAAGTCGGCCCGCGCGATGGCCTGCAGAACGAAGCCCAGCCGATCAGCGTCGCTGACAAAGTGCAACTGGTCGATGCCCTGAGCGCCGCCGGGCTCGGCTACATCGAAGTCGGCAGTTTCGTTTCGCCGAAATGGGTGCCGCAGATGGCCGGTTCCGCCGAGGTGTTCGCGCAGATTCAGCGCAAGCCCGGCGTCATCTATGGCGCGCTGGCGCCGAACCTGCGCGGTTTTGAAGACGCGCTCGCCGCCGGGGTCAAGGAAGTCGCGGTGTTCGCCGCCGCCTCCGAGGCGTTCTCGCAGCGCAACATCAATTGCTCGATCAGCGAAAGCCTGGCGCGGTTTGCGCCGATCATGGAGGCCGCGAAACAACACGGCGTTACCGTGCGCGGTTACGTTTCCTGTGTGCTGGGCTGCCCGTATGAAGGCACGGTTGCGCCGGAGCAAGTGGCGATGGTCGCGCGCGAGCTGTACGCGATGGGCTGCTACGAAGTGTCGCTGGGCGACACCATCGGCACCGGCACGGCGGGCGCGACCCGACGCCTGTTCGAGGTGGTTTCGGCGCAGGTGCCACGGGACAGACTCGCCGGGCATTTCCACGACACCTATGGCCAGGCCATGGCCAACATCTACGCCAGCCTGCTCGAAGGCATTGCGGTGTTCGACAGCTCTATCGCCGGCCTCGGCGGCTGCCCGTACGCCAAAGGCGCGAGCGGTAACGTTGCCACCGAAGACGTGGTGTACCTGCTCAACGGCCTGGGGATCGAGACCGGTATCGACCTGGACGCCTTGATTGGCGCGGGCCAGCAGATCAGCGCAGTGCTCGGCCGTCCGAGCGGTTCGCGGGTGGCCAAGGCGCGCAGCGCGCAGTGAGGTGTTACCGCTGCGTCAGCGATGTGGGCAAAAGCGAGTAACACGGAAACAAATTGTCTGGCTTTGCCTGGAGTCGAAAAAGCCTGAAAACGTTAAGCGGTTGATTTACAAAGACTTTTAAGAGTTGGCACGACACCTGCTATCTCTATGGCATAACAAGAATAAAAAGCCGCAAACCAATAAAAACAAGACGAAACGACTCTGACATAACAAGAACAACACGGCAGAGACGCAGCTAACAGATTTTTTTGGAGAAGGTGTGCTTTTCAGGGTGCTCTCAGGAGTGACCCGCAACCGGGCAGAGAACAATAAAACTACCTTCAGGTAGCTCCCGAATCGGTTGGATCGTTAAACGAGAAAGCAGATCAGCGCTCAAAAAAATACGTTTGCTCTTGACCCCGGATGGGGGTCGCCAAAAGCTGTACAGGGCCACGGTTGCCAAAAACAACAACAGACCGACCCTCAATAATAAAAAGAGCACGCAACGACAAATTAAAGGGGAGCTTCGGCTCCCCTTTGTGCTTTCTGCGATTCCTGAATTCACCCTGATGACTGTGGGAGCTGGCTTGCCAGCGAATGCGGCAGATCATTCAATATTGATCCTGGCTGACCTGACGCCATCGCTGGCAAGCCAGCTCCCACAGGGTTTCGGTTATCGGTCGATTGTTTTCAGCTCCTCGATACTGATCTCGCGCATCCTGAATTTCTGGATCTTGCCCGTCACCGTCATCGGAAACGCGTCGACGAACTTGAAGTAACGCGGTGTCTTGAAATGGGCGATGCGTTCCTTGCACCACGTTTGCAGCTCCAGCTCCGAGGCGCTATGGCCGGGGTGGAATTTGATCCAGGCGACGATTTCCTCACCGTAGCGTGAGCAGGGAATACCGATCACCTGCACGTCCGCCACCGCCGGATGGGTGAAGAAGAATTCCTCCAGCTCACGGGGATAAACATTCTCGCCGCCACGAATGATCATGTCTTTGTTACGCCCGGCGATGTTGACGTAACCCTCCTCGTTCATGCTCGCCAGGTCGCCGGTGTGCATCCAGCCGGCCTCATCGATGGCTTCGGCGGTGGCCTGCGGGTTGTTCCAGTAACCGAGCATCACGCTGTAACCGCGCGTGCACAATTCGCCAATGGTGCCGCGCGGCACGAGGTTGCCGGCGGTGTCGATGATCTTGCTTTCCAGTTGCGGCTGGGTGCGCCCGACCGTGGTGACACGCAATTCCAGCTCATCCTCCGGCCCGGTCTGCAACGACACCGGACTGGTTTCGGTCATGCCGTAGGCAATCTGCACTTCGCTCATGTGCATTTCGTTGATCACCCGGCGCATGACCTCGATCGGACAGGTGGCGCCGGCCATGATCCCGGTGCGCAGGCTCGACAGGTCGAAGGTCTGCCGCTGCGGCTGATCGAGCATGGCGATGAACATGGTCGGCACACCGTACAGCGCCGTAGCTTTTTCCTCGGCCACCGCTTGCAGGGTCAGCGCCGGATCGAACGCGTCATTGGGGTAAATCATCGTGCTGCCATGGGTGACGCAACCGAGGTTGCCCATGACCATGCCGAAGCAGTGATACAGCGGCACCGGAATTACCAGACGATCGGCAGCCGTCAGGCCGAGGCTTTCGCCGACCATGTAGCCGTTGTTGAGAATGTTGTAGTGACTGAGGGTCGCGCCCTTGGGGAAACCGGTAGTGCCGGAGGTGTACTGGATGTTCACCGGTTGATCGAAATGCAGGCTGGCACTGCGTTCACGCAATTGATCGGGCGAGACGCTGACCGCCAGATCGCTGAGCTGCGACCACGGCAGAAAACCGGGCAGCGGATTGGCATCGAGGCTGATCACGCCGCGCAGCTCCGGCAGGCGTTCGCTGCGCAGCTGACCGATGGCGTGCTCGGCCAATTCTGGCGCCAGGCTCTGGAGCATTGCGTGGTAATTCGAGGTTTTGAACGCTCCGGCACAGACCAGCCACTGGCAGCCGGACTGCTTTAGCACGTACTCGAGTTCGGAGCTGCGATAGGCGGGATTGATATTGACCAGGATCACGCCGATCTTCGCCGTGGCGAACTGAGTGATGCACCACTGCGCGCAATTCGGCGCCCAGATGCCGAGGCGATCGCCGGTCTGCAAGCCCAGAGCGAGCAAGGCTCTGGCCTGCTCATCCACCGCGTCGGCCAGTTGCCGCCAGGAGTAACGCAACTGCTGATGGCGTACCACCAAAGCCTCACCGTCCGGGTACTGCGCGACAGTCTGATCGAAGCGCTGACCGATGGTCATCGCCAGCAGGGCTTGGTCCTGAGAGCCACGGGTGTAGCTGCGCTGCGGGTTTGCACTGGGTTGATCCATGACGACCCCTATTGTCTTTATTAGTGGGTTTTCCCGGTTTTGAATCCTGTGGGAGCAAGCCTGCTCGCGAATACGCTGCGTCATTCACCCTTTAGGGCGACTGATACAGCGCTTTCGCGAGCAGGCTCGCTCCCACCAGAATCAAACCGATATCTGATCCTGAACTGCCCTTACTCTCGCCCAAGTTGACGCTTACGTAAAGCCGATTGACAGTCGAACTGTGGAAGCTTTACGTTAACGTAAAGCTGAACGCCGATTCGTCGTGCGCTCCACCCGATAAAAAAGCCAAAAGGTGCCACATGAGCTATCCATCCCTGAATTTCGCCCTCGGTGAAACCATCGACATGCTGCGCGATCAGGTGCAGTCCTTCGTCGCCGATCAGATCGCCCCGCGTGCTGCGCAGATCGACCACGACAACCTGTTCCCCGCCGACATGTGGCGCAAATTCGGTGACATGGGCCTGCTCGGCATCACCGTGCCGGAAGAGTACGGCGGCGCGGGTCTGGGTTATCTGGCGCACGTGGTGGCGATGGAAGAAATCAGCCGTGGCTCGGCGTCGGTGGCGTTGTCCTATGGCGCGCACTCCAACCTTTGCGTCAACCAGATCAACCGCAACGGCAATCACGAACAGAAAAGCAAATACCTGCCGAAACTGATCAGCGGCGAGCACGTCGGCGCGCTGGCGATGAGCGAGCCCAACGCCGGTTCCGACGTGGTCTCGATGAAACTGCGCGCCGACAAACGCGGCGACCGCTTCGTCCTCAACGGCAGCAAAACCTGGATCACCAACGGTCCGGACGCCAACACCTACGTGATCTACGCCAAGACCGACCTGGAAAAAGGCCCCCACGGCATCACCGCGTTCATCGTCGAGTGTGACTGGAAAGGCTTCAGCCGCAGCAACAAGTTCGACAAGCTCGGCATGCGCGGCTCCAACACCTGCGAGCTGTTTTTCGATGACGTCGAAGTACCCGAGGAGAACATTCTCGGCGTGCTCAACGGTGGCGTGAAAGTGCTGATGAGCGGCCTCGATTACGAACGCGTGGTGCTCTCCGGCGGCCCGACCGGAATCATGCAGTCGTGCATGGACCTGATCGTGCCGTACATCCACGACCGCAAGCAGTTCGGCCAGAGCATCGGCGAATTCCAGCTGATCCAGGGCAAAGTCGCCGACATGTATACCCAGCTCAACGCCAGCCGCGCTTATCTGTACGCGGTGGCCCAGGCCTGCGAGCGCGGCGAAACCACGCGCAAGGACGCGGCCGGGGTGATCCTCTACACCGCCGAACGCGCCACGCAAATGGCCCTCGACGCGATCCAGATTCTCGGCGGCAACGGCTACATCAACGAATTCCCCGCCGGCCGCCTGCTGCGCGACGCCAAGCTCTACGAAATCGGCGCCGGCACCAGCGAGATCCGCCGCATGCTGATTGGCCGCGAACTGTTCAACGAGACGAAATGAATTTCGTCAGCTGCAAGCCGCAAGCTACAAGCTGCAAGAGATCCACGCTCTTGCCCCGACTTGCAGCTTGCCGCTTGTAGCTAGAAGCTGCTTACGGAGTAAGCCCCATGATTCTGCACACTCAGCTCAACCCGCGTTCAGCGGAGTTCGCCGCCAACAGTGCGGCGATGCTCAAACAGGTCGACGCGCTGCACACCCTGCTCGCCCAAGTGGCGCAGGGTGGCGGCGTCAAAGCTCAGGAACGCCACACCTCACGCGGAAAATTGCTGCCGCGCGAGCGCATCAATCGCTTGCTCGATCCGGGCTCGCCGTTTCTCGAAATCAGCCAACTGGCGGCTCACGCCGTGTATGGCGAAGACGTCCCGGCTGCCGGGGTGATCGCCGGGATTGGTCGCGTTGAAGGCGTGGAGTGCATGATCGTCGCCAACGATGCGACGGTGAAAGGTGGCTCGTATTACCCGCTCACCGTGAAGAAGCACCTGCGTGCGCAGACCATCGCCCAGCAGAATCGCCTGCCGTGCATTTATCTGGTGGACTCGGGCGGCGCCAACCTGCCGCGTCAGGACGAAGTGTTTCCGGATCGCGAGCACTTCGGGCGGATCTTTTTCAATCAGGCCAACATGAGCGCCATGGGCATCCCGCAGATCGCCGTGGTCATGGGCTCGTGCACCGCCGGCGGCGCGTATGTGCCGGCGATGGCGGACGAAGCGATCATGGTGCGCAACCAGGCGACGATTTTCCTCGCCGGCCCGCCGCTGGTGAAAGCCGCGACCGGTGAAGTGGTCAGCGCCGAAGACCTCGGCGGCGCCGATGTGCATTGCAAGACTTCTGGTGTGGCCGACCATTACGCCGAGAACGATGAACACGCCCTCGCCCTCGCCCGCCGCAGCGTTGCCAACCTCAACTGGCGCAAGCTCGGCGAGGTGCAGCAGCGCACGCCGATTGCGCCGCTGTACGCCAGCGACGAGTTGTACGGCGTGGTTCCGGCTGACGCCAAGCAGCCATTCGATGTGCGCGAAGTGATCGCGCGGCTGGTCGACGGTTCGGTGTTCGATGAATTCAAAGCGCTGTTCGGCACCACGCTGGTCTGCGGTTTCGCGCACTTGCACGGCTACCCGATCGCGATTCTGGCAAACAACGGCATCCTCTTCGCCGAAGCCGCGCAGAAAGGCGCGCACTTCATCGAACTGGCCTGCCAGCGCGGCATCCCGCTGCTTTTTCTGCAGAACATCACCGGTTTCATGGTCGGCCAGAAGTACGAAGCCGGCGGCATCGCCAAGCACGGCGCGAAACTGGTGACCGCAGTGGCCTGCGCCAAGGTGCCGAAATTCACCGTGATCATCGGCGGCAGCTTTGGTGCCGGCAACTACGGCATGTGCGGGCGCGCTTACGATCCGCGTTTTTTGTGGATGTGGCCGAACGCGCGGATCGGCGTGATGGGCGCCGAACAGGCCGCAGGCGTTCTGGTGCAGGTCAAACGCGAACAAGCCGAACGCAGCGGTCACGCGTTCAGCGCCGAGCAGGAGACCGAGATCAAGCAGCCGATTCTCGACCAGTACGAAGAACAGGGTCACCCCTACTACTCCAGCGCGCGGCTGTGGGACGACGGCGTCATCGACCCGGCGCAGACCCGCGACGTACTGGCCCTGGCCTTGTCCGCGTCGCTGAACGCGCCAATCGAACCGAGCCGCTTCGGCGTGTTCCGGATGTGATGGGGAGAATCTGATGAACGACTTCAATACCCTCGAACTGCAAAACGACCCACGCGGTTTCGCGACGCTGTGGCTCAATCGCGCCGAGAAAAACAACGCGTTCAACGCCGAGATGATCCGCGAACTGATCCTCGCCCTCGACAAGGTCGCCAGCGATTCAAGCCTGCGCTTCCTGCTGCTGCGCGGGCGCGGCAAGCACTTCAGTGCCGGCGCTGACCTGGCGTGGATGCAGCAATCAGCGGAACTCGATTACCACACCAACCTCGACGACGCCCGCGAGCTGGCCGAGCTGATGTACAACCTCGCCAAACTGAAAGTCCCCACGCTGGCCGTGGTTCAGGGCGCGGCGTTCGGTGGCGCGCTGGGCTTGATCAGTTGCTGCGACATGGCGATCGGCGCCGATGACGCGCAGTTCTGCCTGTCGGAAGTGCGCATCGGTCTGGCACCGGCCGTGATCAGCCCGTTCGTGGTGCAGGCGATCGGTGAGCGGGCGGCGCGGCGTTATGCGCTGACTGCCGAGCGCTTCAGCGGGCAGCGGGCGCGGGAGATCGGCTTGCTCGCAGAAAGCTATCCTGCGGCGGAACTGGAGCAACAGGTCGAACAGTGGATCGACAACCTGTTGCTCAACAGCCCCGCCGCCATGCGCGCCAGCAAGGACTTGCTGCGCGAAGTCGGCAACGGCGCGCTGACCCCGGCCCTGCGCCGCTACACCGAAAATGCCATCGCGCGGATTCGCGTCAGCCCTGAAGGTCAGGAAGGCTTGCGTGCCTTCCTGCAAAAACGCCCACCGAACTGGCAAGCCGCATCCACCAAGGAGTCGCGTTGATGAGCGCACCTGTGATTACCACCCTGCTGGTGGCCAACCGCGGCGAAATCGCCTGCCGCGTGATGCGCACTGCCAAGGCTTTGGGCCTGACCACCGTCGCCGTGCACAGCGCCACCGACCGCGATGCGCGGCACAGCCGTGAAGCCGATATCCGTGTGGATCTGGGCGGCAGCAAGGCTGCCGAGAGTTATCTGCAAATTGATAAATTGATCGCCGCCGCCAAGGCCAGCGGTGCCCAGGCGATTCATCCCGGCTACGGTTTTCTCTCGGAGAACGCTGGATTCGCCCGCGCCATCGAAGGCGCCGGGCTGATCTTCCTCGGCCCGCCCGCCGCGGCCATCGATGCGATGGGCAGCAAATCCGCCGCCAAGGCGCTGATGGAAAAGGCTGGCGTGCCACTGGTGCCGGGCTATCACGGCGAAGCGCAGGACCTCGACACCTTCCGCGAAGCCTGCGAACGCATCGGTTATCCGGTGCTGCTCAAGGCCACTGCGGGGGGCGGCGGCAAAGGCATGAAAGTGGTCGAGGATGTCAGCCAACTCGCTGAAGCCCTCGCCTCGGCGCAGCGCGAAGCGCAATCGTCGTTTGGCGATTCGCGGATGCTGGTGGAAAAGTATTTGCTCAAGCCGCGTCATGTGGAGATTCAGGTGTTCGCCGATCAGCACGGCAACTGCCTGTACCTCAACGAGCGCGACTGCTCGATCCAGCGTCGGCACCAGAAAGTCGTAGAAGAAGCCCCGGCGCCGGGTCTGACGCCCGAGTTGCGCCGGGCAATGGGCGAAGCGGCTGTGCGTTCGGCGCAGGCGATCGGTTATGTCGGCGCCGGCACCGTGGAGTTTTTGCTGGATGCGCGCGGCGAGTTTTTCTTTATGGAGATGAATACGCGGCTGCAAGTCGAGCACCCGGTAACCGAAGCAATCACCGGACTGGATCTGGTCGCCTGGCAGATTCGCGTCGCCCGTGGGGAAGTGCTGCCGATCACCCAGGCGCAGGTACCGCTCAATGGTCACGCGATCGAAGTGCGTTTGTATGCCGAAGATCCGGCGAATGCTTTCCTGCCGGCCACCGGGCGTCTGGATTTGTACCGCGAATCGGCACAGGGACCGGGGCGGCGGGTAGACAGCGGCGTTGAGGAAGGTGACGAGATTTCGCCGTTCTACGATCCGATGCTCGGCAAACTGATTGCCTGGGGTGAAGATCGCGAACAGGCGCGCTTGCGTTTGTTGAGCATGCTCGACGAGTTTGCGATTGGCGGGCTGAAGACCAACATCAATTTCCTGCGCCGGATCATCGCGCATCCGGCGTTTGCGGCGGCAGAGCTGGATACCGGGTTCATTCCGCGCTATCAGGAGCAATTGCTGCCAGCACCAGCCGCGTTGAGCGATGAGTTCTGGCAGGCGGCGGCGCAGGCGTTTGCGCAGAGTTTGCCGAAGCGTGCGCGGGCGGATGATGCCGCCTCCCCCTGGTCTTGCACCAGTGGTTTGCGCGCAGGCTTGCCGGCGGAAATCACCTTGCATTTGAGTTGCGAGGGACAGGATCGCGCGTTGACCTTGAGAACTGCGGCCCCTGCAAAACTGCTGGGCGAGGCGCTGACCGTCGAGCATGACGGCGTGCGCCGCACTTTGCGGGCGATTCGTCAGGGTGGCGCGTTGTATCTGGAATGGGACGGCGAGTTGCGGCGCATCGAAGCGTTCGATCCGATCAGTGCCGTTGAAGCCAGCCACAGCCATCAGGGCGGTCTGACCGCGCCAATGAACGGCAGTATCGTGCGCGTGCTGGTCGAAACGGGACAGTCGGTTGAGGCCGGGGCGCAACTGGTGGTGCTGGAAGCCATGAAGATGGAACACAGCATCCGCGCGCCGCACGCCGGTGTGATCAAAGCGCTGTATTGCCAGGAAGGCGATATGGTCAGCGAAGGCAGCGCTTTGGTTGAACTGGAAGAGGGATGAAATAAAAGGATCGACCCTCGCCTTGAGCGAGGATCGATCCGCTCAGTAACGCGCCGTTGCCTGAACCACCACGCCGATAATCCGGCATTCATCGGTGAGCAGGGTTTTCGGCCAGGTCGGGTTGAGCGGCACCAGGTAGCGCTGGCCGGCCTGTTCGTCGAGTTTGCGGAAAATCGCTTCTTCGCTGTCCGGCCACTGGGCGATCACCAGTTTGCCAGGCACTGCCTCCAACTCTGGGTCAACCAGAATCAGCATGCCCTCGGCAATGCTCTGGCCGCTGGGCGCGGTCATCGAATCCCCCGTCACCGTCAGCCAGAACGCCGCACCGCCGCGAGCATGGTAATCCGTCAGTTCGAAGCGCTGCTTCGCTGATGCTCCGGGATAGCTCGCCGCAGTGTCACGCACTTCGCACGGTGCACGCCAATCGCAGACCGGATAACGGAAGTACGGGTTGTACTTCTGCGCCAGCGGCATCTCGTCTTCCGGCGTCGGCTGCGGTTCGCGAATCACCAGAACGACTTCAAGGAAGTCCATTCCCAGCGCCTTGAGCACGCGGTTCATTTCGGTAACACCGGGTTCGCGACGCTTGTTCAGCCAATGACCGATCCCGCCCTGGGACATGCCGACGCGCTCTCCGAGCTCTGTTTGAGTGACTTTGAGTTCACTCATCTTGGCCTTGACCAACTCAATCCATTTATCCATGTGCCGCACCTTACGCGGACGTCTTCGACCGGCAAAACACATATTGTAGTATTTAAATTCTCGTCACAAATACAGGCGGTACTATCCTAAGGAAACGGACTTTCAATCGAACATGGAGTGACGTTTCATGATGAACATCAGCAGCAAAGACCTGCCCGATCTGCAAATCGACACCAGCTTCACCTCCCCTCAAGGCAATGCCGCCGCACAGCGCGCGCTGGACTACTACTTGAAACCGGCTGTTTCAGAACCCGAGACGGACGAACGTTTTTTCAATGTCAAAGGCCATCTCAGCGGCGAGGAAGCGCTGGTGCATGCCTCGGATCTGTTGCGATGTGCAGCCGCAACCGCGTTCAAGGCCGCAGAAAACCTGCAAGGCACCAATCGCGATCTGGCCTTTTCGGTGGTGCACATGGTGGATATGGCGCGGGCGATGGTCGACCATTCGATCGACAACGACGAAGTCACGGCGGACAAGGTACGGGCGGACAGGAAAGAATTTTCCCATCGCGCAGATAAAAACATTTGACTTGCAAATGATAATGATTATTATTGCAAGCAGCTGGTCGCGAGATCAGTCGATGGACCAGAGACCTTAGGTCGGTCTTCTGGACTATCTCCTCATCAGGCTAATCACGGTTTTTGACCCGGCTTTTTGCCGGGTCTTTTTTTGCCCGTTTTTCGGGCTTGTGTCTTCAGGCTAATGAAGTCTTTGGGTGCTGCAAATTCGATGGCGCGGATAATATCAAAAGAATATTGATTGGCAAGCCGAGCCCGGCCACATTGGGCAAAACTAATGGCAATCAGCACTTGAGAATCAATCGCATAGCCTCTAAGCTGCTGGCGCGTCACGGAAGACGCCCCCCGCTACACCCGCAATTCCCCTCGGTTTCAGCCCTGCCTGCGTGTAAAGTACCGGTCATAAAAATCCTGCTCTGGAAGCGATTATGACCGTGGCCAAATCTTCGTTCGACATCAGCGCCAATTTCGACAGCGGCAATATCCAAGTCATCGACATCAGCAACCCGCTCAATCCGGTTCTGGCCATCCGCCCGGACACCCGCAGCGCTCATTTTCAGTGGTTCCACTTCAAGGCCAGCGGTCTGCATGTGCATCAGGAACACTGGTTTCGTCTGGTCAACGCCAGCCAGTCCTCCTATAACAAGGCCTGGACCGGCTATCAGGCAGTCGCCTCCTACGACCACGTCAACTGGTTCCGCATCCCCACCAGCTTCGAAGGCGACAGCCTGCGCTTTTGCCTCGAAGCCGAACAGACCCACGCCTGGTTCGCCTACTTCGAGCCCTACAGCCGCGGCCGCCACGACTGGTTGATCGAGCAGGCGCTGAGCAAGGCTGGCACCGAATTGCTGGCGACCGGCAAAAGTGTCGAGGGCCGGGACATTCAGCTGCTGCGCAAAGGCACCGGTGCCGAAGGCCAGCGCAAGATCTGGATCATTGCCCAGCAGCATCCGGGCGAGCACATGGCGGAATGGTTCATGGAAGGCGTGATTGAGCGTCTGGAGCGCCAGGACGATCCGGTATTGAACAAACTGCTGGCCAGCGCCGATCTGTATCTGGTGCCGAACATGAACCCGGACGGCGCCTTCCATGGCCACCTGCGCACCAATGCCATGGGTCAGGACTTGAACCGGGCCTGGCAGAACGCCAGCCAGGACATCAGTCCGGAAGTGCTTTTCGTCCAGCAGCAGATGGAAAAATATGGCGTCGATGCGTTTATCGACGTGCACGGCGACGAGGAAATCCCCCACGTCTTTACCGCCGGCTGTGAAGGTAATCCTGGCTTTACACCTCGCATCGAAAAGCTTGAAGAGCATTTCCGCAGCCATCTGAAGCACACCACCAAAGACTTCCAGACCACCTACGGCTACACCCGCGACGAACCGGGACAGGCCAACATGACCCTGGCCTGCAACAGCGTCGGGCAGAAATACGATTGCCTGTCGCTGACCCTGGAGATGCCCTTCAAGGACCACGACGACCACCCGGACAAGATCACCGGCTGGTCGGGCAAACGTTCCAAGCAATTGGGCAAGGATGTGCTGACCACCCTCGCCGACATGGTCGACACCCTGCGCTGATCCCCTCCTCTGTAACGACAAAAGATCGCAGCCGGCCTGCGATCTTTTGCTTTAAACCCGTCAGCCGCGATCACGCCCGCGCAACATGCTGTCGAGCACTTCGTCACGACGCACCCAGCCATGAAACAGCGCCGCCGCCAGGTGCAGCAGCACCGTCAGAAACAGCAGATACGCCAGATAGCCATGGGACTTGCGCAGCACCGCAAACAGTTGCGCGTCAGCCGGCACAATCGACGGCAGATGCAGCGACGCCGTCAGCATCACCGGCTCGCCCGAGGCACTGATCATCGCCCAGCCGAGCAACGGCAACACCAGCATCAACGCATACAACAAGACGTGGGAAGCCTTGGCTGCCAGCACCTGCCAGCCCGGCAGATCATCCGGCAGTGGCGGTTGTCGTGTGGTGAAGCGCACCAGCAGGCGCACGATCACCAGCGCCAGAATCGCGATGCCCAGCGGCTTGTGCAAATGAATCAGCCATTCATGGCGAGACGACACCGAAGTGACCATGCCCGCGCCGATAAACAGCATGGCGATGATCATCAGCGCCATCAGCCAGTGCAGCAGGCGCGCCAGCAAAACGAAATGCGTCGGTTGCTTGTTCATGGACGAGCCTCCTGTTTGGCGGCGGGCAACTGGCTGACTTCGCTGGTGCGACGCAGGTAGGAATCGGCGTAGCCAGCAGAACGCGCGGCCAGCAGTGGATCTTCCGAGCCTTGAATCCCGGCCGGCAGCACCAGCGGGTCGTAGTTGATGTCGCGGCATTCACCGCTGAGCTGCGGCTGGGTTTTCTCCAGCACCAAAGTCCCGGCGTTCAGCACTTTGCGATTTGCGGGCCAGGTCTTGCTGGCATCGTTGACCGGGTCGTCGGCGTTGGCCAGGGTGATGTTCAACTGGAAGCGCAAGGGTGCGGCGGCCAGGCGTTGCACCAGATCCTTCTCGAGAAAGTCCGCGCCTTCAGGGGCCGTGGCACCTGCCGCGTCCTGCGCCAACGGGGTCATGCTCCAGCGCACGGCCTGTTTCTTGCCGTTGCCATCGACCAGATAGAACGCATTGATGCTGTTATAGGTTTCGGTCGCGTAGCTGGCCGAAGGCTTGGCGGTCTTTACCCACGTCAAGAACGGCACGGCTTCCGGGTGTGCAGCGAAGAACGCCGGCACCTTCGTCGGGTCGGGCTTGCCAGTGGCTGGATCCGGCGACTGCGCCTGCTGCAATTGGTAGAACGCTTCAGGCGTGCCCACCGGAAACACCGGCATGCTGTTCATGCCGGTGCGCCATTGCTGACCGTTCGCCTGGGTGAAGCGCAGCGCCAGACTGCGGATCGGTACGGCGCTGTCCGGCGCATAGGGATTGCCCGCCGGCAAGGCGAAACGCCCCACCACCGGTGTCTGCGGCAGGTTGAACACCTGTGCCGTGGAGAACGCGCGCGCCTCGCCGCTGCTTTCGAAATGGCCGATCACGCAGACACCCTTGGCGTGATTGCGACGAAAGCCGGGATGCACGCCGTTGTTCTTTTCCAGCACATCGACCAACGCTTTTGGCGTCAGTCGTTGTGGGTCAAGGTTGCCACGCACGTAGGCAAACGCCCCGGCCACGGCGGCGACAATCACGGCAATGCCGCCCAGGCGAAAAATCAGGCTCGCGGCGCTCAGTGGCTGGCGCGGCGGCCTGCCGGGCGGTGCAGCGTTGGGGGACGAGCGATCAACCATGAATATCTCCAGGCCATCGGCCACAAGTGGAAAGAGTCAGCAAGACGCACCCCGTCCGGGTTTATTCCACGGCGCGGTATTTATTTTTGCGCACGGGGAATAACCTGCGCTGACGGGCGTCTTCCTAGTCCACAGCGTAGCGACCAGCAGACATTCATGAGCGAATTCGACGAACAGTTGAGAGAAATCATTCCCAGATTGCGCCGCTTCGCCGTGTCGTTGACGCGCAACAGCAGCAGCGCTGACGATCTGGTCCAGGCCAGCCTCGAGCGGGCGCTGTCGGCCTGGGGCGAGAAACGCGCTGAGGGCGACTTGCGCGCCTGGCTGTTCGCAATTCTCTATCGGCAATTTCTCGATGCGCACCGTCGCTCGCGGCGCTATGCGCGCATGCTGGAATTTTTCACCGGTCGCGACGATGCCGAGCCGTCGGTGGAACGCACCGTGATTGCTCAGTCGACCCTGCAAGCCTTCGAACGCCTGCCCACCGAGCAGCGCGCTTTGCTGCTGATGGTCTCGGTGGAAGGCCTGTCCTATAAAGAGGTCGCCGAGATCCTCGGCGCCCCGATCGGCACCGTGATGTCGCGCCTGTCCCGCGCCCGCCAGGCCTTGCGCCAACTCAGCGACGGCGAAATCAGCAGCCCTTCCTTGCGGATACTCAAATGATCAGCCTGCCTCCCAACGAACGTGATTTGCACGCCTATGTCGACCACCAGCTCAGCGACGCCGATCGGCGCGTGCTCGAGACCTGGCTGGCCAGCCACCCTGAAGAAGCGGCTCAGGTGCGCGCCTGGCAACGCGACGCCCAGCAGTTGCGCGCAGCGCTGAGTGGCGCCTTGCAGCAACCGGCCAATCCGGCGCTCGACCCGATGATGATTCGCCAGCGCCGCCGCCAGCAGTCCCGTCGGCACCTGGCCAGCGCGGCGGTGTTGCTCATTGCCGTGAGCATCGGCGGTTTCAGTGGCTGGCAGGCCCGGGAAATGACCCTGACGCGCCCTGCGCCATTGCCGATGACTGACGCGTTGCAAGCCTATCGCCTGATCGCCCAGCAAGGCGTACTGCCCGCCGATTACAAGGTCGACAGCGACGGCGACATGCAGCGTTGGCTCGACCGCTACTTCAGCGGTGCCGGGCGCTTGCCGGACTTGAAAGCTGCCGGATTCGAGCCGGTCAGCGGGCGCTTGCTCAGCACCGATGAAGGCGCGGCGGCGATGGTGATGTATGAGGATGGCAGCGGTCACAAGGTCAGTTTCTACCTGCGTCCACCGGGGCCGAAAAACACCCTGCTGCCGCGTGGCTCGCGCAGCGATGGCGATCTGCAGGCCGATTACTGGTCAGGGCCGGGCTACAACTATGCGGTGGTCAGCCCGACCGACTCGCCGGCGGCAGAGTTGCTCAAGCAATCGCCACCGTTCTGAAATCCGCCTCTGGTAGGAGCTGACGAGTGCAACGAGGCTGCGATCTGTTGGTGGCAACCAAGATCAAAAGATCGCAGCCTCGTTGCATTCGTCAGCTCCTACAGGGGACCGTGCACATATTTCATGGAGCCGACGCCCGGGCTCTGGTTACACTTGGGCCACCGCGCTCCCGGTGAAGCGCACCCAATCAACCAGGAGCCTGTCCCGCGTGCCCGCCCGAACGCCGAAACGATCACGACTGAGCCAACGCTGGCCGTTGCTGCGCCGCCTGTTCGGCAAAGGCCTGCCCGCCAGCGCCGGGCACGATGCTCATGCCGCGAACATCCGCGATTATTTCCGTGACAAGGCCAAAAGCCAGGGCTACACCCTCAGCCGCAGTCAGCAGCACGTCATCGACTGCATGGCGCAGCAAGCCAGCGTGCTGCTCGGCGACAGCGGCCACACCCCGCCGAGTCTGTACCTGTACGGCGCCGTCGGGCGCGGTAAGAGCTGGTTGCTCGACGGTTTCTTCCAGGCGCTGCCGATCACGCGCAAACGCCGCCTGCATTTCCATCAGTTCTTCGCTCGGTTGCACGACGGCATGTTCCGTCATCGCCAGGAGGAAGACGCGCTGGAAATCACCTTGGACGAACTGCTGGAAGATTGCCAGGTGCTGTGTTTCGACGAGTTTCACGTGCATGACATCGGCGACGCGATGCTGATCACGCGGCTGTTCAAGGCCCTGTTCAAACGGCAGATCATGCTGCTGGTGACCTCCAACTATGCACCCGAGGGCCTGCTGCCCAATCCGCTGTATCACGCGCGCTTCAAACCGGTGATCGAGCTGATCAACACGCGCATGCAAGTGATGGAAGTCGGCGGCGCCCACGACTACCGCGCACTCAACCGCCAACACACGCATCAAGTGTTTACCCAAGGACATTACGTATGGCCGGCGACGGCAGCTCAACGTCAGACACTGGACCTGCCACCGGCCGACGCGCCTGCCCTTGCCCTCGAAGTTGGCAAGCGCCAGCTTCAGGCCCGTTTTTGCCAAGGCCGGCGAGTCGCTTTCACCTTCAACGACCTGTGCGAACAGCCAACGGCAGTGATGGATTATCTGCAACTGTGCCAGCGTTTCGACCAGTGGATCATCGATGAGCTGCCGCAGCTCGGCGAATGTCCGATCGCCGTGCAGCAGCGCTTCATCAATCTGATTGACGTGCTCTACGATCAGGACAAACACCTGACCCTGCTCGGCCAACTGCCGCTGGGCCAGAGCCTGGAAGGTCACGCCATCGACCTGGCGCGCACGCGCAGCCGGTTGGGGCAATTGCAGGAAATTCACGAATCCAACTGACACCCCACCCTGTGAGAACGAGCCTGCTCGCTCTCACAGGGTCCCGGGACAACTCAAAATCCGTTCAGCATCCGCTTTACCGCTATCATGTCGCCCATTCCAGCGCCCCCCGCGTCGCTCCACCGATCAATAGCGAAACCAGACATGCACACCCTTGCTCAACTACGCGCCGGCGAGCTGTCCGGCATCACCCGCCTCGACCTGTCCTGCGGGCTGACCGAATTCCCCAACGAAATTTTCCAACTGGCCGACACGCTGGAAGTGCTCAACCTCAGCGGCAACGCGTTATCCAGCTTGCCCGCTGACCTGCATCGCCTGACCCGCCTGCGCGTGCTGTTCTGCTCCGACAACCAGTTCAGCGAACTGCCGGCCTGCCTCGGCCAGTGCACCGCGCTGACCATGGTCGGCTTCAAGGCCAACCGCATCGTCAATGTGCCCGGTACCGGCCTGCCGCCGCAGCTGCGCTGGCTGATCCTCACCGATAACCGCATCGAAAGCCTGCCCGGCGAACTCGGTGAACGCCCCGCTTTGCAGAAGCTCATGCTCGCCGGCAATCGCCTGCAATCGCTGCCAGACTCCCTGCGCCACTGCCATCGGCTGGAATTGCTGCGCATCGCTGCCAACCAACTCAGCGAACTGCCGCAGTGGTTGCTGACCTTGCCGAGCCTGACCTGGCTGGCCTACGCCGGCAATCCGCTGGAGACCGAAGCCGATGCCGCTGCCCTTGAGGCCACGCCGCTGATCGACTGGTCGGCGCTGCGCCTGGAGCAGCAACTGGGCGAAGGCGCTTCCGGGGTGATTTCCAAGGCAGTCTGGCAGCGCGACGACGACACGGCGCAGGCGGTTGCGGTGAAGCTGTACAAAGGCGAGATGACCAGCGACGGCTCGCCGTTGCATGAGATGAACGCTTGCATCACCGCAGGCCTGCACCCGAACCTGATCCGCGTCGAAGGGCGCATCAGCGGCCATCCCGATCAACAGCAGGGGCTGGTGATGCAACTGATTGATCCGAGCTTCGGCAATCTCGCCGGTTTGCCGAGCCTGGACTCGTGTTCGCGGGATGTTTATGCCGAAGATTGCCGGTTCTCCGCCGAGGTTGCCCTGCGCGTCGCCAAAGGCATCGCCTCAGCGGCCGAGCACCTGCACCGCCAAGGCATTACCCACGGCGATCTCTATGGCCACAACATTCTGTTGAACGATCGTGGCGATTGTCTGCTGGGGGACTTCGGCGCGGCGTCGTTTCATGCCACCGGCGATGATGTGCAGACGCGCGCATTGCAGCGCCTGGAAGTCCGTGCGTTCGGTGTGTTGTTGGGGGAATTGCTGGAGCGTGTCGACTCAGGATTGAGTACGGAGCGCCGCGCGCAACTGCAGGCGCTGGAACGACGTTGCTGTCAGGCCGATGTGCTGGGGCGGCCGGGGTTCAGTGAAGTGATCGAGGTGCTGGAGAATCTGTGACCGCAGCACGGTCAATCGCCAGCAGGCTCGCTCCCACAGTTGAAATACATTCCAGTGTGGGAGCGAGCCTGCTCGCGAAGAGGTCATCACTGGCGCGACAGATCAGCCAGCCAGACCAACAAACATGTCCTGCACGTCATCATGGTTGTCGAGGCCTTCGAGGAACGCTTCGACTTCAGCCATCTGCTCGTCGCTCAAGCCGCTGACCGGGTTCTTCGGCTGGTAGCCGAGCTTGGCCGAGAGCACGGTGAAGCCTTGTTCCGGCAGGGCTTTCTGCACGGCGTCGAGGTCGGTCGGGTCGGTGAGGAACAGCGTCGCGCCCTCTTCACCCGGCTCGAAATCCTGGGCACCGGCTTCGATCGCAGCCATTTCCGGATCGGCATCCGGGCTGTCCGGCGCGGCTTCGATCATGCCGACGTGGTTGAACATCCACGCCACCGAACCGGAAGCGCCCAACTGGCCCTTGCGGAACGCCACACGAATTTCCGCGACGGTGCGGTTGACGTTGTCGGTGACGCATTCAACGATCAGCGGCACCTGATGCGGGGCGAAGCCTTCGTAGGTCACGCGATGGTATTGCACGGTTTCACCCAGCAGACCGGCGCCTTTCTTGATCGCGCGATCGAGGGTTTCTTTTGGCATCGAGGCTTTCTTCGCCTGCTCGACCACCAGACGCAGGTGTGCGTTGGTGGCGGTATCGGCACCGTTGCGTGCAGCAATGGTGATTTCCTTCACCAGTTTGCCGAAGATCTTCCCTTTGGCGTTGGCTGCCGCTTCTTTGTGTTTAACCTTCCACTGTGCGCCCATTACTCACTCTCTTGATCTGTGGCGCCGAGACATCTATTGGCCGACGCGTGGCGGCAAGTTTATACGGCCTAAAGTCGGCAATCGACCAAAAAAACAGCCGACGGAATCGACATCTTCACCAAAGCATGTAGGGGGATTCTGAAAAGCGCCTTCGACATGACTATTCAGCCCGACGGTTTCGTACCCTTGAAACCCCGTATCGCCTGACAGGGCCTGCTCGAATGCTCAATGACAAGGAAAGTCCCTTCACCCTTACGCTGACCGACAGCGGATTGCGCCTGCCGGTGGTGCGTTTTCGCGGCGAGGAAGCGCTGAACCAGCCTTACCGTTTCGACATCGAACTGCTCGGCCTGGCCCCGGCCATCGTCCCGGGATCCTTTCTGCACCGGCCGGCCTTTCTGCGGCTCAGTGAGCAGCACGGGTTCCACGGCGTCATTTCCAGCGCCAGCTGCGAACATCGCGGGACCCATCGGGTCGGCTATCGACTGATTCTGGTGCCGCATCTGCAACAACTGGCGCATACGCACAAGCGCCGCGTGTTTACTCACCGGAGTACGCCGCAGATCATCCAGCAACTGCTCGAAGAACATGCTCTGCCAGCGCACAGCTACCGCATTGAAATGAGCGTCGGTCACTACCCGGCAAGGGCGTTTTGCATTCAGTACGAAGAAAGCGATCTGGCATTGCTGCAGCGGCTATGCGAAGAAGAAGGCATCCACTATCACTTCGAACACGGGCCGGACGGACACGTCGTGGTGTTCGCCGACGACAGCCTGAGCCTGCCGCAGGAACCGGTTGAAATCCCTTTCAATGCTGATGAGCAACCACCATCGCCCTGCGTCAGCGCACTCTATCAACAGCATCGCGCGGCGCCCGTGCCGATGCTGCATGCGGTGCGCAATCGTGGCCAGCCAACCGGCAACGCCGAAGCCGCCAACGAAGTCTCGACCGAGTTGCCGATGCCCGCGCGATCGCCGGAACGTCTGCACGCCGAACAGCGCAGCCGGCGCCATCTGCAACGCCAGCGCTGCCAGTTGCGTTCCATTCACGGGCGCAGTGATTGCAGCGATTTGCTCAGTGGCCGACTGCTGCTTGTGGCCGATCACCCGATCCATCATTTCAACGAACAATGGCTGATATGCGCCGTGCGCCACCAAGGGCAGCACCCTTCGATCCTTGACCCGACGCCAAGCGTTCAGCGTTATCACAACGACTTCACTGCGCAGCCCTGGTCGACCGATTTCCGTCCGCCACTCAAACAAGCTCGCCCGAATATTGCCGGTTATCACTTGGCGAAAGTCGCGGGTGCGCCTGGGCAACCTGCGCAAGTGGACGAAAACGGCTGCCTCGCTGTAAGCCTGTGGCCGTCTGCGGATAAATCCGCCAGCGACGCCCTGTGGCTGCCGATCGCCATGAGCCGGTTCAGCGGCCCCGTCGCGGTCGATCAATTACCGCGTGCCGGCAGTGAAGTGTGGGTGAGTTTCCTCGACAGTGATCCGGACCGACCGATCCTGTGCCTCAGCCACGCACGCCAGCCGCCGGAGCGCGAATCAGAACCCGCGCGCGACAGCCTGTTGCTCGACTGGCTGAGCCACCGCGCCGAGCATTGATTGGCGCCTCAGCCTTTGTCCGCCTTGCCCGCCGCCGCCGCGAATTTCGCCAGGCGCACATCCAGATGCCGAGGCCGGCGCCCGTAATCTTCGGCGCGCTCCTTGCGGCGGATGGCGTTGCGCACCATCAGCGAGCCGAGGTAGCGAATCGGTTCCGGCGGGAAATAACCCAGCGGCCCGTTGACCAGCGGCGAACGGGTCCACGGGTTATCCAGGCCCTGCACCAGCGCGGCGAGAATCTGCCCGCCCATGTGACACGGGCCGACGCCGCTGCCGGAATAACCGAAGCCGTAAAACACGTTGCCCGCCGAGCTCATCTGGCCGAAAAACGGCAAACCGGTCACCGAACGATCCGACGGGCCGTTCCACGTCGCGTCGATTTTGACCTCGGTGAACGCCGGGAAAAAATCCGCGAGACTGCGCTTGAGCAATCCGGCATAAGGCGACGGCTGATCGAACACCGGCAGCATCCGCCCGCCATAGGCGAAGGTGTTGCCGCCCTTGCCGAGCATGATCCGACCGTCCGGGGTGTTGTGGTAGTAATGCACGAAAATCCGCGAATCGAGGACGCTGACGCCGCTGGTCAAACCGATTTGCTGCAGCAGGTCCGGGCGCGGTTCGGTGATCAGCATGTCACTGGAAACAATCGCCACACTGCGCTCGAACTGAGGAAACGCGCGGGCCATCCATGCATTCATCGCCAGTACCACTCGGTCGGCGATGACCTTGCCGCCGGGCGTGTGGATGCGTGCCGGGCGGCCCTCTTCCAGCCCGGTCATCGCCGTGCCTTCATGGATTTTCACGCCCAATTGCAGTGCCACCCGGCGCAGACCGCGCACCAGTTTGCCCGGTTGCACGCTGGCAGCCGCCGGGGAAAACCAGCCCTCCAGATGTTTTGCTGAGCCAGCCATGCGCTGCACATCGGCAAGCGGGCGCTGGCTGAACGAGTTGATGCCGTTACGCTCCAGCGCCGCGATCACCGCGTCAGTTGCGCCGACCTGGGCGCGATTGGTCGCGGTGTACAGCGTGCCGTCGAGGCGGTAGTCGGCATCGACCCCGTACTGCTCGCAGAACTCGCCGATCGCATGGATGCTGCGCTCCGATTCCCTGACCAGACGCACCGCCTCGTCGACGCCGAACAAGCGCTCCAGGGTGAAATACTTGGCCGACCATGACAGTGCGCAACCACCGTTACGGCCACTGGCGCCGGCACCGCAGATGTCTGCTTCGATCAGCAGCACATCCAGCTCCGGGTTTTGCTGCTTGAGCATGATCGCCGTCCACAATCCGGTGTAACCACCGCCAACGATGCACACATCCGTGCGCACCTCGCCTTGCAGCGGTGGACACTGCTCGGATGGGTCGGCCTGCAAGGCTTGCTCGAGCCAGAACGGTCGCATGGGAAATCTCCAGTCAGAAAGCCACGACGCAGCCTGCCGCGCACCGCGCAGCAGGCCACGGGGCGAAGGGTTTCAGGAACGCAGCGGTTTGACGCTCAGCGGGCAGTTGGGGATCGCCGCGCGCGGCTCCATCACGCCGACCGGCCGACTGTTCCAGTGCGGAATCAGCACCAGCGCCGAGAACAGCGCGCATCCGGCGAAGACGATAAACACCGTCACCGAGTCGAAGTAGCCCGGCAGCAAACCGCCGAGCACCGCGCCAACGGAGCCGCAGCCGTTGACGAAACCGGCGGCGGTGGCACCGGCCTTGGCCTTGCCGAAATCGATGGCCGCCGCACCGCTGATCATCGAGTCCGGGCCATACAACGTCAGGCCCATGACGAACAGCAACGCGACGACCAACAACACGCTGCCGGTGTTCAGCGCAGCCATGAACAACGCCAGCGTCACGGTCAGCGCCAGCAGACTCAGCACGCAGGCCGGCATGCGTCGGGCGCCGAAGAGTTTGTCCGAGGCCAGGCCGATCATGATCGGCCCGAGCAATCCGGCCAGTTCAAACGCGGTGGGAATGATCGCCGCGCCGACCTTGCCGACACTGGGCATCTGTTCGAAAACAATCACAGGGCCCCACAACAGAATCGCGTAGCGCGCCGGTTTCAGCAGGAAATACGCCAGGCCCAGCACCAGCACCGTGCGGTTGCGCAGGATTTCCTTCAGTGGCTCCCAGACGCTGAGTTTGCTGTTGGCTGCGGTTTCTTCGGCGGTCAGTTCCGGCTCGGGCTCCACCGCCGGCAAGCCGACGTCTTCCGGTTTGTTGCGCTGGAAGATAAAGAACAGCACGGCGACCACCGCGACCACCGCCGCGCTGGAAATGAATGCCGCGTGCCAGGTGCCGACCAGCGTGTAGGCCCACCAGCCGGCGAACGGCGAGGCGACCAGGCCACCAAACGCGTAACAGGAACTCCACAAGCCGAGCACCCGCCCGCGCTGCTCAGACGGGAAGAAGCTGCCAAGATTTTTACACAGCCCCGACCAGCCAGTGGACTGCGCCAAACCCTGAATCAACATGCACGTGGCGAAGATCGGCAATGTAGCGAAACTGCCCATCACCAGCGCCGCAGCGGCGGATATCAGCAAACCGCCAAGCACCACCACTCGCGGACCGAAGCGATCGGCGAGCATGCCCCAAGTGAACTGTCCGAGGGCATACGCCGCCAGATAGATCGCGTCAAGGTTGGCCATGGCCATTTTGTCGAGGGTGAAATCAGGGTCTTCGGCGATGCCCAGTTTGGCTACCGAAAATGCTTTGCGGGTGAAGTAGAACGCGGCGTACGCGAGCCAGGTAATAGCGAAGATCTGCACGCGCCAACGCGCCAGGGTGCCGATGTGCTTGTTCATGGTGGTTCTGACCTCAGGGTGTGAGTGTGCCGGCAGAATCGTTAAGAAAAACGCCTGTGTTTTTTATTGTTGAGCACTGCGTTACCGCCCCTTCCCTTCGGCGATAGCGGTCAGATGAGTCTGCTGTTGCACGCACAGGCTCATGGGCCGGCGCTGCTGTTCGACCGAGCAGTCAGCGATGGCGTGAGCCGATCAAAGCAATTACTGTTTAATAAATAAAATCGATTTATCGTATTTCACACATAAGCTGAGCTTGTTACTGGAGCCACCATGTCCGTCTCTCATGCCCAACTCAAAGCGTTCCACGCGGTGGCCGTCCATGGCAGCTTCACCCGCGCCGCCGAGCGGCTTTATCTGACGCAACCGGCGATTTCCGACCAGGTACGCAAACTCGAAGAACGCTTCGGCGTGCTGCTGTTTCACCGCAATAAACGTTCCGTACGCCTGACCGACCTGGGCGAGCGTCTGCTGGCGATCACCCAGCGCCTGTTCGTGATCGAAGCCGAAGCGCAGGAATTGCTGCAGGAATCCCAGGCCCTGCAGACCGGCAGCCTGATTCTCGCGGTGGACGCGCCGATCCACGTGTTGCCGCAAATCGCGCGGTTCTGCGAGCGCTACCCGGGCATCAGCGTGAAAATCGAAACCGGCAATACCGATGAATCGCTGTTTCGCCTGTTCAACTATCAGGCCGATCTGGCGCTGCTCGGCCGCGACGTAAACGATGAACGCTTGCTGTGTGTGCCGTTGCGCAACGATCCGATGGTGGCGTTCGTTTCGCGCAATCATCCGTGGGCCGAGCGCGAATCGATCTGTCTGGCCGATCTGGATGACACGCCACTGGTGCTGCGTGAGATCGGTTCAGTAACCCGGCAGACCCTGGAAGAGGAAATGGCTCGAGCGGGCTTGCGCATACGCCCGGCGATTCAGGTTGAAGGTCGGGAAGCGGCGCGCGAAGCCGTGGTGGTGGGGATCGGGGTTGGTGTGGTTTCAGCGGCGGAGTTCGGCGCCGACTCACGGGTCTGCGCGTTGCCGATCACCGACTGCACGAGGCGCCTGACCGAAACCCTGGTGTGCTTGCGCGAACAGAGTTCGCGGCGGGTGGTGGCGACGTTTCTCGATATGGTTCGCGAGAGCCTGACCTGACTCACTCCCTGTCCTGATCGTTCCCACGCTCTGCGTGGGAATGCCTCAACGGACGCTCCGCGTTCGGCTATTGGATGGGACGCAGAGCGTCCCGGGCTGCGTTCCCACGCAGAGCGTGGGAACGATCACGGTGCGGCTGGCGCCAGATCAAAAAACGCCTGAATCAGGCGCAACTCGCGCCGGCGCTCCATGCAGCCAATCATGTGCCGGTTCACCAGCCCTTCCCCGGCAATCGGGACCGCCACCACGCGCGGGTCATGACTGACCTCCACCGATGACACCACACCGACCCCCAACTCGGCCGCGACCGCTTCGGTCACCGCCTCGCGACTGTCCAGCTCCAGCAACACCCGCGGCTGAATCGACGCCTGCATACACGCCTGGTCAAACGTGCGCCGGGTAATCGAAGTCGGCTCGCGCAGGACCATGATCACTTGGTCCAGCTCCTTGAGTTTCACGTCAGCGGAGCGATTCGCCCAGCGATGCCCCGCCGGCACCAGCGCGCAGATCCGCGATTCGCTCAGCGCTTGCAGATGCAGGCCCTTGCGCGGCTCGACCTCGGTCAGCACCGCGACATCGGCGTGTTCCGACAACAGCGCCGCCAGGGTTTCCTGCGCGTTGCCCAGACGCAGGTTGACGGTGATGCCCGGATAGCGTGCGCGCAGGCTTGCCAGCATCGGCATGACCATGTGCGGCCCATCCGCCGCCACCTCCAGACGCCCGGTCAGTAACTGCCGATTGGCCTCGAGCAGCGTCTGCGCTTCTTCCGCCAGGCCGAACATGGCGCGGGTGATCGCTGCCAGTTTGGTGCCCTCCTCGGTCAGTTCCACCCGTCGCGCGGTACGCCGCAGCAAAGTGATCTGGTAATGCTCCTCCAGTGCCTTGATGTGTCCGGTGACTGCCGGCTGGCTGATGAACAACCGCGCAGCCGCGCGGGTGAAGCTGCCTTCGCGGGCCACGGCATCGAAGGCGCGCAGCTGAAACAGGTTCATGGATAAACCTCACTGATGGCTGGCATAACAACAAACAATTTGATTGATGCAACGGCGAATTGCAACGTAGGCCCTGTAGCTTCATCCCACAGCGTTTTCGCGAGGACACACGAATGAGTACCGCCGCACCGATTCTGCTCACTCCCGGCCCGTTGACCACTTCGGCCCGCACCCGTCAGGCCATGATGGTCGACTGGGGTTCCTGGGATGACCGCTTCAACCAGCTGACCGCCAGCCTGTGCGAGCAATTGCTGGCCATCCTCAACGGCGCCGCCAGCCACCATTGCGTACCGTTACAGGGCAGCGGCACCTTTGCCGTCGAAGCGGCGATCGGCACGTTGGTACCGCGCGACGGCAAAATCCTCGTGCTGATCAATGGCGCGTATGGCAAGCGTCTGGCGAAGATCTGCGAAGTGCTCGGCCGGTCGTTCAGCACCTTCGAAACCGCCGAAGACGAACCGACCACCGCCGCCGACGTCGACCGCTTGCTGCGCGCCGACGCTGACATCACCCACGTGGCGCTGATCCACTGCGAAACCAGCACCGGCATTCTCAATCCGCTGGCAGAAATCGCCGAGGTCGTTGCGCAACACGGCAAACGTCTGATCATCGACGCCATGAGCTCATTCGGCGCATTGCCCGTGGATGCGCAAAAAGTACCGTTCGACGCGCTGATCGCCGCCTCCGGCAAGTGCCTGGAAGGCGTACCGGGGATGGGTTTTGTCTTCGCCCGCAAGGAATCGCTGGCCGCCGCGGCTGGCAACTCGCACTCGCTGGCGATGGACCTGTACGACCAGCACGCCTACATGATGAAAACCGGGCAATGGCGCTTCACCCCGCCCACCCATGTGGTCGCGGCGCTGCACGAAGCGCTACTGCAATACAGCGAAGAAGGCGGCCTGCCGGCGCGGCATGCGCGTTATGCGGCCAACTGTCAGGCGCTGATGGAAGAGATGAACAAGCTCGGTTTGCGCAGCTTCCTGCCGGCGGCGATTCAGGCGCCGATCATCGCCACGTTCCATGCCCCGCAGGATCCGCGTTACCAGTTCAAGGAGTTCTACGAGCGGGTCAAGGCCAAGGGTTACATCCTCTACCCCGGCAAGCTGACCCAGGTCGAAACTTTCCGCGTCGGCTGCATCGGCCACGTCACCCCGGACGAAATGCGCCAGGCCGTAGCAGCAGTGGGTGAAGTGCTGCGCGAAATGGAAGTACTCGACATCTGAGCCTCACCATAAATCCCCTGTGGGAGCGAGCCTGCTCGCGAAAGCGTCGTCTTAGGCGACACATAGGCTGATGTCAGACCGCTTTCGCGAGCAGGCTCGCTCCCACATTTTGATCTCATATTCAAATCAGGAATTCACGCCATGAACTACACCAATCCAAGCAAGCTGCAAGCCGCGATCCTCGACTGGGCCGGTACCGTGGTCGATTTCGGCTCGTTCGCGCCGACGCAGATCTTCGTCGAAGCCTTCGCCGAGTTCGATGTTCAGGTATCGATCGAAGAAGCCCGTGGGCCGATGGGGATGGGCAAGTGGGACCACATCCGCACCCTCTGTGATCAGCCGCAAGTGGCCGAGCGTTATCGCAAGGTGTTCGGTCGCACGCCGACCGACGATGACGTCACCGCTATCTACAACCGCTTCATGCCGTTGCAGATCGAGAAAATCGCCGAGCACTCGGCCCTGATTCCCGGCGCGCTGGACGCCATCGCCCAACTGCGCGCGCAAGGCATCAAGATCGGTTCCTGCTCCGGCTACCCGAAAGCGGTGATGGACAAAGTCGTCGAACTCGCCGCCAGCAACGGCTACGTCGCCGACCACGTGGTCGCCACCGACGAAGTGCCAAACGGACGTCCATGGCCGGCGCAAGCGTTGGCCAATGTCATCGCTCTGGGCATCGACGATGTTGCAGCGTGCGTGAAGATCGACGACACCGTGCCGGGCATTCTCGAAGGCCGCCGGGCCGGCATGTGGACGGTTGCGCTGATTTGCTCGGGCAACGCGCTGGGTCTGGATTATGAGGGTTTCCGCGCGCTGGGCAGCGATGAACTGGCCAGCGAGCGCAAGCGCATCCACGCGCTGTTTGAAAGCTCGCGCCCGCATTACATGATCGACACCATCAGCGATCTGCCGGAAGTGATCGCCGACATCAACAAGCGTCTGGCCAACGGGGAGATGCCGCAAAACGCCTGAGGCTGAAAAACTAAAACACCGCTGATGGTAATCAGCGGTGTTTTTTTTGCACTGTCTTGAGTAAAGACATCGCTTGGTTATGACTTATTCGGAAATAAGGTTACCTTGCGCATCGTACGCAAGACCATCGGGATGTTTAACACTTCCGTCCGGCAATTGTTCAGTTCCATCTTCCCAGACAATACGGCCATCCGGATATTCAACGGTATTATCCGGCCAGACGATTCGCCCGTCCGGATACTCTACCCGGCCGTCTTCATATTGAATGATGCCGTCGGGACGCTTGATCGAAGTTTTATCTACAGCGACTACGCTGCCGTCAGGCAGTGTGGTGGAGCCATCGACATTGACTTTCGCACCAATTGTTTGAATCAGCGTTATCAAGGCCACAGGATCGATGTTGATGTTAAGGGTCGGCCATGGCATTGGCGGACGCTTGGTGTCAACCGGGGCCACTGGTTTGGTTGGCGCTACTGGCTTGGTTGGCGCCACTGGCTTGGTCGGCGCCACTGGTTTGGTTGGAATTACTGGCTTGGTTGGCGCAACTGGTCTGGTTGGGACAACTGGTTTGGTTGGCGCAACTGGCTTTGTTGGTGTTACCGGCTTTGACGTAGTGGTAGTAGGGCGAGGCTTCGAGATCGGACTTTTCATATTCACACTCAAATTGATAAATATAGTTTTGATCTTTAATAACAAACTAAAGAGCCGAGCCGACAATAATCACGCACAACAAACTATTCAAACCAAAAGAAACCACAAGATATAAACAACATAGAGTTACGCTGCGCAGACCAACGTACAACAATAACTTTCAATAAACAGAAGTCATAAACCGTAAAACTTGCACTTCGATTGATTGCAAATATCATCACGCCGAAGGTTGGCATGTATTGATCGCGACCATCGGCTACATCGCTGCAAATCCGCGCCGTCCCTGCAGGCCACCCGTGTGGGCAAAGACCAGACGCGTGCCGACCGCGAATTCGCCTGACTCGACATGCTGCTTGAGCGCCAGCAAGGCCTTGCCGGTGTACAGCGGTTCCAAAGGGATGCCGCTGGTTTGCTCGGTCTGATCGATGAAGGTCAGCAACGCCTGGTCAACTTTGGCGAAACCACCACGGCTGGCATCGATCAGTTGATAGTCAGCCGCAGGCTCGGTGGCGTGCGCGAGGATCGACTCGATGTTCGGCGCTACGCCGTGATCATCCGGCACTGCCAGAGCACCGTACACCACGCGCTTGCCTTGCTCGGCGAGCGCCAGTCCGGCCAGTGTCGTGCCGGTGCCACAGGCCAGCCACCAGGCGTCGAAATCATTCCAGCCCAGCTTGGCCAATTGCTCTTCGGCCTGCTGCCTGATCGCTGCGCAACCCAAGGCGCCGGCCAGTCCACCACCGCCCTCGGGCACCGCATGCAGCGTCGGAAATTGCGCTTGCCATGGCACCCAGAATCCCGCTTCGTGCCGCGCGCGGTAGCCGGCGTAACCGAGCCAATGCAACTGCATGCCGAACGTTTGCAAATCCCGCACTGTCGGCGTGTCCTGCGGGTGCCCGCGCAGCAGCCCCACGGTTTTGAATCCCAGCCGCTTGCCCGCCGCCGCCAGCGCGTGCAGGTGATTGGAATGCGCACCGCCAAGGCTGATGATGCCCTCGGCGCCGGCACGCTCGGCGGCTTTGAGATGTTCAACGAGTTTGAACCACTTATTGCCACTGATCAGTGGGTCGATGCGGTCCAGGCGCAGGATCGCGACCTCGATGCCGGCGTCTGCCAGCCAGCCTAGACGGAGCGGTTCGAGGGGGGCTTGGGCTAGCCAGTTGGGGGGAGGCAAAAGCATGGGCACTGCACAATCTGGAAAAGACCACATACTAGTAGGAGCTGCCGCAGGCTGCGATCTTTTGATCTTGCTTTTGAAATCAGGATCAACAGATCGCAGCCTTCGGCAGCTCCTACAGAATGTGTTTACAACTCAGCCGCCAGCCGCGAACCCTGATTGATCGCGCGCTTGGCGTCCAGCTCCGCCGCGACATCCGCGCCGCCGATCAAGTGCACGTTCTGCCCGGCTTCAACCAGACCATCGTGCAACTCACGCAACGGATCCTGCCCCGCACAGATCACGATGTTGTCCACCGCCAGCAGTTGCGGCTCACCGCTTTCGCCGATGCGAATGTGCAAGCCTTGGTCATCGATGCTCAGGTATTCGACGCTGTTGAGCATCTGCACCTGCTTGTTCTTCAGACCGGTGCGGTGAATCCAGCCGGTGGTTTTACCCAGACCGTCGCCGACCTTGGTTTTCTTGCGCTGCAACAGGAACACCTCACGGGCCGGCGCATGCGGTGCCGCTTTGATTCCCGCCACACCACCACGGGCCTCCAGTTGCATGTCGATGCCCCACTCTTTCCAGAACGCCGCGCGATCCAGACTGGTGGCTACGCCTTGATGAACGAGAAATTCCGAGACATCGAAACCGATCCCGCCCGCACCGATCACCGCGACACGCTTGCCGACCGGTTTGCGCTCGAGGATCACGTCCAGATAACTCAGGACCTTGGCATTCTCGACGCCCGGAATCGCCGGCACGCGCGGCGCGATACCGGTGGCGAGGATGATCTCGTCGTAACCGCCGTCAACCAACTTGGCCACGTCGACGCGGGTGTTCAGGCACACCTCGACATGGGTGGTTTGCAGCTTGCGGTTGAAGTAGCGCAGGGTTTCGAAAAACTCTTCCTTGCCCGGTACGCGCTTGGCAATGTTGAACTGGCCACCGATCTCACTGGCTGAATCGAACAGCGTCACCTGATGACCGCGCTCGGCGGCCACGGTGGCGGCGGACAAACCGGCAGGGCCGGCACCGACCACGGCGATTTTCTTGATCTGCTGCACCGGCAGGTAATTGAGTTCGGTTTCGTGGCAGGCGCGCGGGTTGACCAGGCAACTGGTGAGCTTGCCGCCAAAGGTGTGGTCGAGGCACGCCTGGTTGCAGCCGATGCAGGTGTTGATTTCGTCGGCACGGCCGGCGGCGGCCTTGTTGACGAAGTCCGGATCGGCGAGGAATGGGCGGGCCATGGAGACCATGTCGGCATCGCCTTCAGCAAGAATCTGCTCGGCAATTTCCGGGGTATTGATGCGGTTGGTGGTGATCAGCGGAATGCTCACCGAGCCGCGCAACTTGGCCGTGACCTTGCTGAACGCTGCACGCGGAACCTTGGTGGCGATGGTCGGAATCCGCGCTTCGTGCCAGCCGATACCGGTGTTGATGATCGTCGCGCCGGCCTGTTCGATGGCTTTGGCCAGCATGACGATTTCATCCCAGGTGCTGCCACCTTCGACCAGATCGAGCATCGACAGGCGGAAGATGATGATGAAATTCGGCCCGACCGCTTCGCGCACACGACGGACAATTTCTACCGGCAGGCGCATGCGGTTTTCGTAGCTGCCACCCCAGCGGTCGGTGCGGTGGTTGGTGTGCGCGGCGAGGAACTGGTTAATGAAGTAACCTTCCGAACCCATGATTTCGACGCCGTCGTATTCGGCGGTTTGCGCCAATACCGAGCAGGTGACGAAATCGCTGATCTGCTTCTCGATGCCCTCTTCGTCCAGCTCTTTGGGCTTGAACGGGTTGATCGGCGCTTGAATCGCGCTCGGCGCTACTTGCTTCGGGCTATAGGCATAGCGGCCGGCGTGGAGAATCTGCATGCAGATCTTGCCGCCCGCCTCGTGCACCGCGCGAGTGACGATGCGGTGCTTGAGCGCCTCTTCCTCGGTAGTGAGCTTGGCCGCGCCGGAATACACCCCGCCCTCATCATTCGGGCCGATGCCGCCGGTGACCATCAGGCCGACACCGCCACGGGCACGTTCGGCGAAGTACGCCGCCATGCGCTCGAAGCCACCCGGCTTTTCTTCCAGGCCGGTGTGCATCGAGCCCATCAGGGTGCGGTTGCGCAGCGTGGTGAATCCCAGGTCCAGCGGGGCCAGCAGGTGCGGGTAATGAGCGGCGGTCATCGGTAACTCCACAACGAGCGATCACGGAAAGTTGCGGGAGCTCTGCGTCCCCCGTCAGTCATGTTCGACAGACTAAGAGTCGCACCGCTGTCACTCAATGACCGTAACTGACAAGTTATTGATCCAAATGCACAGCGCCCCTTGGCAATCAGGGCCATGGGCCCTACCCTAGGCGCCACACTCTGTACCCGGCTGTTGTTGGTTTTCATGCGCAAACTTCTGTATCTGTTTTTCTCCATGGCCCTCGTTGCCGCCCTGACCACCTACGCCATGTGGGCGGCAGACCGGCCGGCGGGACATTACCTGTCGGACCTGCGCATCAAGCTCGCCGTCAATCAGGGCACGCCCGCCGACCGAGGCAATCTGCTCGGCATTCAGCCCGAACTGTTCCCCACCGATTACCAAAGCTCCGCACGCCTGCACCGCAAACTCGCGGCGTATTTGCAGCAGGCCCGCGATCAGGGCTTGCTCAACGAAAAAACCGTGGTGGTGTTGCCCGAGCACGTCGGCACCTGGCTGATGATCAGCGGCGAGAAAGACGAGCTTTATCAGGCGCCAACGCTGGCGGAGGCAATGAACTGGCTGGCGGCGAGCAATCCACTGCTGTTTGCCCGAGCGTGGCTGCGGGCCAAGGGCGAGCAACGGCTGGATGATGCTTATCTGCGGATGAAAGCGAAGGCCATGGCCAAGGATTACCAGGCGCTGTTCGGCGGTCTGGCCAAGGAGTTCCAGGTCACCCTGGTGGCCGGCTCCATCGTGCTGCCGGAGCCAAGCATCCGCGACGGCCGGCTCAAGCCCGGCAGCGGCGCCCTGTTCAACAGCAGCGTGGTGTTTGGTCGCGACGGCGTGCCATTGGGCCAGCCGCAACGGCAGATGCATCCGATCTTCGATCAGCAAGGTGTGATTCAGGCCGAAGACAAACACGCCATCCAGGTCGTCGACACACCGGCCGGACGCCTGGGCATTCTGATCGGCAGTGACAGCTGGTATCCCGCCAACTACCGCACCCTCGATGAGCAAGGCGCGCAACTGGTGGCGGTGCCGGCGCAGGTTATCGGCCAAGGCGCCTGGGACAAGCCATGGCGCGGCTACAAGGGTTCGAGCACGCCGGGCTCGGTCAGCCTCAAGCCCGGCGACCTCAGTGAAGGTCAGGCCTGGCACCGACTGACCCTCACCGCACAACCACCGAGCAGCCACGCGATTGCCGGCATGAGTGTGTTCATGCGCGGGCAGTTCTGGGACAAGCCGAGTACCGGCACAAGCTTTCTCAGCAGCAACGGCCAGCAGTTCGCCGATGGCGAGGCCCGTGGTGCGCGCTTGCTGAACGTCTGGCTGTAAACCATGAAGCCGCAGCCGATGCGCCTCGGGGATCTGTCGGTGGGCTTCGTCCACAGTCTGGCCGACGCCGTGCGCAGCCACGACGCCGATCCGCTGCCTCTGCTCGAGCAATACGGCCTCGATGCCGCGCGACTGGCCGAGGCCGGGGCACGCTTGTCGATCCCGCGTTACATGCGCCTGGGCCATGCGGCGATTCAACTGACCGGCGATCCGGCCCTGGGCCTGCGCATGGGCCGGATGATCCGCTTGAATCAGGCTGGGCTGGCCGGCATCACCGCCGCGCAAGCGCCGACCGTGCGCGAGGCGGCCCGCTGCCTGACGCGCTTCGAACCGCTATACGGCTCCAACTATCGCGGGCAGTCCAGTTTTCACGAAGATGCCAACGGTGCGTGGCTGCGCTTCTACTCGATCAGCCCTTACAACGCCTATAACCGCTTCGTGGTCGACTCGATCCTCGCCGGCTGGCTGCATCAGTTGTCGAGCCTGTGCGGCGAAACGTTGCGCGCCGAGAGAATCGAAATCGAATTCGAAGCGCCGGATTACCGCGACGCCTACACAATGCTTGGCGACTGCCCGATCCAGTTCAGCGCCGAACGCAATCAGCTGCGCCTGAGCCTGAACAGCCTTGCCCTGCGCAATCCCGAACATTGCCCGAGCACCTGGCGACATCTGCTGCAATTGTGCGAGCGGGAGCTGGAACAACTGACCCGCACCCGCAGCCTGCGCGAGCGCATCACTCAGTTGCTCGGCCCGCTGCTCAACGGCGGCCGCGAGCCGGATCTGGAGGAAGTCGCGGCACGCCTGAAACTGCCGACCTGGACGTTGCGGCGCAAGCTCACAGAGGAAGGCACGCAATTTCGCGCGATCCTCAATGACACACGCCGCGATTTGGCGATGACCTACATCCGCGACACCGAACTGGCGTTCGGCGAGATCGCCTACCTGCTGGGCTTTGCCTCAGCCGAAGCCTTCCAGCGTGCATTCAAGCGCTGGAGCGGGCAGACGCCCGGCGAATCCCGACGAAATTACCGCTCGGGAACCTGAAGCTCAGAGCTCCGTCGCGTCGTCAGCCGGTTCTGGTTGATCCAGTTCAAAGGCCTGGTATTCGAGCAGTTCTTCCTGATACTCATCCATCGTATAAATCCCCCAACTACCCGCTATGAAAATGGCCTGATCAATCGACCTGTGCCCCGAGCATAAAGTGCCCGTGTGAAGGAAAAGTGAAACGCAGCCTTCATGAATAAAACGTAGCAGGTGGCTGGGGATTTATCGCGGCGATGATGTCGCAGGTATGTAACCAGATCTGAAGCCAACCCGAAAACCACTGTGGGAGCGAGCCTGCTCGCGGAGGCGGTGTCTCAGTCTGATCATCTGTCGACTGATACACCGCCTTCGCGAGCAGGCTCGCTCCCACAGGGTTTCGCTTGGTTTCTTATTGGCCCGACGCAGGCATCGCCGGAATCGGCTCGGACGGTGGAGGAATATCCGGGTTGGTCGGTGGCGTGATGGTTTCGCTGGCCGGCGCGGGCTCTTCCACGGGCGCTGGCGCCGGCGTAATCGGCGTCGACTCCGCTGGCGGTACCACCGGCTCGGAGCTCACTGGCGCGGCTTCAACCGGGGCCGGTGCAGGTTCCGCAGCCGGCGCAGGGACCGGTTCTGCTGCCGGTGTCGGCACCAGAGGCGCAGGTGCAGGTGCCGCTTTTGGTTCTGGCACACCAAGATCCGTTTTCGGCTTTTCTTCGATGTGTGCAGCTTTCTTCGCATCGGCGGGCAGGAACTGCTCCACCAGCGTGAAGAAGCGCTCGTAGAACTTCTGCGCCGTGACCGTCTCACTGGCGACCTTGACCATCGAATCATCCGAGGAGCCGATCGGCATCGACACCGAGCCCAATACACCAACCCCGAGACTGGCGGAATTGTTGGTCTTCTTCAACGCATAACGATCCTGCAAGGCGTTGGCGAACACCGTCGCATGATGGCCGGCGCTGCCATCTTCGGCGCAGACCACGTTGAAGCTGATCTCGAGATGGGTCTCGCCGGTCTGCTGGAAGCTCTTGTGCCCGCTGACCAGTTTGGGATCACTGCTGGTAATGATGTAGCCCTGACTGAGCAAAGCGCGCCGGGCCGCTTCGCAACTGGCGGTGTCGGTTACCGGGTAATTGCGCGAAAAGGTGCCGGAGTCATCGAAGTTCTCATGCTCATAGATCGGCTTGTCCTTCGAACAACCGGCCACCGCAGTCAACAAAAGCGCCAGCCCGACAACACGCATGGGAGTGGAAATCAACATTGAACATCCTGAGGGAAAACAGTCCGGGGCGTATTGTGCAACAGATCGCCGCCCCATGGCGCATGGAATAGTGTCAAGAATCGGTTACAACTTTACCGATCATGACCGCCAGGAAAAAGCCGCGTGGACAAATGATCGATCAACGCGAGCAATTTCGCTGTCGCTTGTTCACTCGACGGCCATAACACCCTAACCGCCCGACGCGTTCTAAACGCCAAGGGACGGTGTACATCCAAGAATCAGGTCGGCTGTCAGGCCGCCTTCGCGAGCAGGCTCGCTCCCACAGAAAGGCAAAAGCAAAAGATCGCAGCCTTCGGCAGCTCCTACACAATGAGCGCAAGCTCGAGTGCTTCTGATCTTGCTTTTGATCCACCGGCGACGTCGGAAGGCTGAGCGGAGGGATTGATCCGGGTGTGGGTGCGTAGCGACCGTCTGGCGCAGCCAGACACAGCGCAAGGAGGTGCAGCGAAGCAAACCG